>DATMAN010000027.1 GCA_035560005.1 Burkholderiales bacterium
CCGCCGATAGGTCCCGCCTTCTCACCGCCTGGCGGGCTCTTTCCGGGCCGCTCGGAGGCGGGCACAATTGGTTCGTGGGCGCTTGGTCGCGCCCTAGAGTCACGACAAAACAAATACTTAGCACGCCATGGCGAGGTCAGATGACCACGATTGCCGTCGTCAAGAAGGCCGGGGTTGCGGCGATTGCAGCCGACACCCTCACCAAGTGGGGTTCGGCCAAGGAAACCGCGACCTACATCGCCAACAGCGAAAAGATCCTGAAGGTCGGGGCGAACTATGTCGCGGTGACCGGTAACGCGACTTTCAAGATGATTCTGCGTGATTATTTCCAGGAGAACGCAGATCAGATCCGGCTCGACAATGCGGCCGACATCTTCAAGACCTGGAACCGGTTGCACGCCGTCCTGAAGGAGCGTTATTTCCTGCTGCCCGAAGAAGACAAGGAGGACGCCCTGGAGTCGTCGAGGATGGACGTGCTCATCGCCAACCCCAACGGGATCTTCGGCGTGTCCGGGCACCGCACGGTGCAGGAGTTCTCCAAGTTCTACGCCTACGGCAGCGGCAGCGACTACGCCCTGGGCGCCCTGTGGGCCAGCTATGACCGCCCGAATCTGTCCGCGGTCGAAATCGCCCGCCGCTCGATTCAGGCAGCTGCAGAGTTCGACGACGGCACGGGACTGCCGGTGCAGGCGCGCACCGTGCGCCTCAAGAAATGAATCTCCGCCGGAACTGGCGGAGCGCCGCGCTTCGGCCCCGTCGGATCAGCGCTTAAGACCGCCGGTCCAGATCTCATAGAGGCGATCGGCCACGCGATGCAACGCCGCGAGGCGCGCCTCCAGCTCCCGCGTGATCTGGTCAGGTGACTGCACGGCCGGGCTGTGGCTGCTCTGCGCGATCTCCTCGGCACCGCTTCGCAGCCAGCTGTGCACGAGGTCGGCGGTCATTTCCACATGGCACTGCATGGCCAGATGAGGACCTAGGACGAACGCCTGGTTCTCGCACCAGCGATTGCCCAGAATCCGGACCGCCCCCGGCGGGATGGAGAAGCGCTCACCGTGCCAGTGAAAGGCCTCGAAGGCGCTGACCTCCCCCAACCAACGGTGCGCTTCCGGACCGATGGACACCTCTACCTGACCCCACCCGATTTCCTTGACCGGATTTCGCCCCACGGTTGCGCCGAGCGCCTTCGCCATCAACTGCCCCCCTAGGCAGTGCCCGAGCACCGGCACGTTGTCAACGACCGCCTTGCGGATCAGGCGCAACGCGGGTGCGATCCACGGCAAGTCGTCGTTCACGCTCATCGGACCGCCCATGAATACCAGTCCGCCGAAGGACGACGGGTTGTCGGGTACGGCTGCGCCCTCGTCGACCGCGATCAGACGCCAAGGCAAGTTGCGCGCATCGAGGTAATTGGCAAAATACCCCGGGCCCTCGGTCCGCGTGTGCCGGAAGATCGCGATCGGTTTCATGGAGCGCTTCAATGAGTCGGTTGACGTCCTGTGTCCTGCTTGCCGCCACGCTTAGCTGGGCCGGCGCTGCCCGGCCCGCCGAGGTCGTCGTGCACGCGCTTGCGCAAGGGCGCGCCACGCTCAGCGTGGACAAGGGCAAAGCCAGGACCCTGCGGGTGGGCGAAGTCCATCAGGGCGTGAAGCTTATCAGTGCGAACACCCGGTCCGCAGTCATCGAAGTCGAGGGCAAACGCCGGCGCGTGACGATGGGCGAAGCGGTCGCCGCGAGTTCTCCCCAGCCCGGCACTCCCCAAGTCATCCTGACTGCCGACGGGCAGGGTCATTTCTTTACCACCGGCACGATCAATGGCGTGTCGGTGCGCTTCCTCGTGGACACCGGGGCGACGATGGTATCCATGGATGTCGAGGCCGCACGCAGGGCGGGAATCGACTACCTGCGCGGCGAGCGCGCCCTGTCGATAACCGCGAACGGCGTCACGCCGGTCTATCGGGTAAAGCTCGACAGCGTGCGCGTCGGTGACATCACGCTCACTAACGTCGACGGCACGGTCCACGAAAACGCTGCGCTGCCGGTCGTCCTGCTCGGCATGAGCTTTCTTGGGCGTCTGGAAATGCGACGCGAGGCAGACCGGATGACCTTGACCAAGAAGTACTGACTGCGCTGGCCGCGATGCAAGAGGGCCGCCGCGGCGGCCCTCTTGGGTTTGCAGGCGCGACTCAGCCGGCGCTAGCGCGCCGCTTGTCACGCTCGATCAACGCGTAGGCCGAGTGGTTGTGGATCGACTCGAAGTTCTCGCTCTCCACCACATAGGCGTCGATGCGCGGATCCTTGTTCAGGCGGGTGGCCACGTCGCGCACGATATCTTCGACGAACTTCGGATTGTCGTAAGCGCGCTCGGTGACGAACTTCTCGTCGGGCCGCTTCAACAGGCCGTAGAGTTCGCACGAGCCTTCCACTTCGGCCACGCGGACCAGTTCCTCGATCCAGACGTGCGCGTTGGTGCGGGCGGTGATCGTGACGTGGGAGCGCTGGTTGTGCGCACCGTAGTCCGATATGCCTTTGGAGCACGGGCACAGGCTGGTGACCGGCACGACCACTTTCATGGAAAAGCCGTACTGCCCGCGGTCGATCTCTCCGGCGAAGGTCACCTCGTAGTCCATGAGGCTCTTCACGCCGGACACCGGCGCACTCTTCTCGATGAAGTACGGAAAGACCATCTCGATGTGCCCCGATTCCGCCTCGAGGCGGTTGACCATTTCGCGCAACATGGACTCGAACGACTCCACCGAGATCTCCCGTTCGTGCGCGTTGAGGATCTCGACGAATCGGGACATATGGGTACCCTTGAATTTGTGCGGCAGCCCGACGTACATGTTGAAGTTGGCGATGGTGTGCTGTACGCCACCGGTCTTTTCCGCAACCTTCACGGGGTGGCGAATGGCCTTGATGCCAACCTTGTCGATGGCCAACCGCCGGTTGTCGGCGCTACGCTGGACGTCGGGAATCACCGCTTCGGGATAGTTCATCGCGAACTCCGCACAAACTGACGGCAGGATTATAGACGCCCGCTATAGTTGAGTAAACTAGTCAACTACGCGGTTTCGAATCGAAGCCAGAATGCCCTCGGCGTCCAGTCCGCACTCGTGGAGCAGGCTCGCCGGGTCGCCATGGTCGACAAAACGGTCCGGCAGGCCCAGCTGCAAGACCTTGTGGGCAAGACCTTGTCTTTCCAGGACCTCCAGGACTGCGCTGCCCGCACCTCCCTGGATGACATTCTCCTCGACCGTCACCAGCCAATCGTGCGTCGAAGCCATCTGCCGGACGAGTGCCTCGTCAAGGGGCTTGACGAACCGCATGTCGACCACGGTTGCATCGAGCACCTCGGCCGCCTGCAGGGCGGCGCTGGTTGGGGCGCCGAAAGCCAGGATCGCAATGCGGCGCCCCTGACGGCGCACCGCAGCCTTGCCTACCTCCAACGTGTCGAGGTCGCGCGGGACCTCCACGCCGGGTCCGCTGCCGCGCGGATAACGAACCGCCGCCGGGCGGTTCAGCGCAAACGCGGTCGAGAGCATCCGCCGGCACTCGGCCTCATCGCTCGGTGCCATCACGGTCATATTCGGCAGGCAGCGCAGGTAAGACAGGTCGAAGCTGCCGTGGTGCGTCGGGCCATCGGCACCGACCAACCCCCCGCGGTCGACGGCGAACACCACCGGCAGATGCTGGATGCAGATGTCGTGTATCAACTGGTCATACGCCCGCTGCAGAAAGGTTGAGTAGATAGCCACCACGGGCTTCAGGCCTTCGCACGCCAGCCCCGCGGCAAAGGTCAAGGCGTGCTGTTCGGCAATTCCCACGTCGAAATAGCGTTCCGCGTATTCCTGGGAGAAGCGCACCAGTCCGGACCCTTCGCGCATGGCGGGGGTAATGGCCACCAGGCGCTCATCGTGTGCCGCCATGTCGCACAGCCAGTCTCCAAAGACCTGCGTGTAGGTCGGTTTGCCCCCGGCTTTCGGAACGATGCCTACCTTGGGGTCGAACTTGGTTACTCCGTGGTAGAGGATTGGATCCTCTTCCGCCGGCTTGTACCCCTTGCCCTTGCGGGTAACCACGTGCAGGAACTGCGGCCCATCCAGCTTGCGCAGGTTGGAGAGCGTGGCGACCAGCACGTCGATATCGTGACCGTCGATCGGCCCGACGTAGTTGAAGCCGAACTCCTCGAACAGCGTGCCCGGCATGACCATGCCCTTCAGATGCTCTTCGGCGCGACGCGCCAGTTCCAGCACGGGCGGCATCTTGCCGAGGACTTTCTCGCCGGCCTTGCGCGCCGCCGCGTAGAAGCGTCCCGACATCAGGCGAGCCAGGTAGTTGTTCAGCGCGCCGACGTTCTCGGAGATCGACATGTCGTTGTCGTTGAGTACCACCAGAAGATTGGCGTTCATCGCTCCGGCGTTGTTGAGCGCCTCGAATGCCATGCCCGCGGTCATGGCGCCGTCGCCGATGACGGCGACCACCCGCCGGTTCTCTCCCTTGCGTTTCGCGGCCACCGCCATGCCCAGCGCCGCGCTGATCGAGGTGCTGGAATGGGCGGTACCGAAGGTGTCGTATTCGCTCTCCTCGCGCCGTGGAAATCCGGCGATGCCGCGATACTGGCGCAGGGTCAACATCGCCTCGCGCCGGCCCGTCAGGATCTTGTGCGCGTAGGTCTGGTGGCCGACATCCCAGACGATGCGGTCACGGGGCGTATCGAACACGTAGTGCAGCGCGACGGTCAGTTCCACGGTCCCGAGATTGGAGGAAAAATGCCCGCCGGTCTTCGAGACCACTTCGATGATGTAGTCGCGCAGTTCGGCAATGAGCTGAGGAAGCCGTTTTCGATCGAGCGCGCGAAGGTCCGCCGGAGTATCGATGGACTTGAGCAAGCCTGTCATGTGCGCATTATCCTGCGCGAGCGACTCGAGTGGAGCTTGCTCTCGCCACGCCTCGCTGCTCACGGTCTCGATTCCTTTCCTGGTCAGAACTTGCGCGACACGATGAATTCGGCGAGTTCGCGCAGCCTGCCCCCGTTGCCGGGCAATCCGTCGAGCGCCGCCAAAGCATCGTCGCGCAGCTCGCCAGCCAGTGCCCGCGAACGCTCCAGTCCCAACGCCGCCACGTAGGTCGGTTTTTGGTTCTTGGCATCCTTTCCCGCGGTTTTCCCCAACGTGGCAGTGCTCCCATCCGCGTCGAGCACGTCGTCGATTACCTGAAACGCGAGTCCGATGAACTTGCCGAAATGATCCAGCTGCCTCAACTGTACCGACGTCAGAGCGGCGCCGCAGCGCGCGCCGAGCAGGATCGCCGCCCGGATCAGCGCTCCCGTCTTGTGCACGTGCATGAACTCTAGTTCCGGGACGGTGAGGTTCTCGCCGACGCTCTGCAAGTCGATCGCCTGCCCGCCCGCCATGCCTCGCGAGCCGGCCGCCCGGGCGAGCATCGCCACCATTTCGACCTGGATAGTCGTATCGTCGACCAGATCAGGCTCGGCGAGCAGCTGAAAAGCCAGGCTGTGCAGACTGTCGCCGACCAACAGGGCGGTCGCCTCGTCGAACTCCAAGTGCACGGTCCGCTTGCCGCGGCGCAGCTCGTCGTTGTCCATGCAGGGTAGATCGTCGTGCACGAGCGAGTAAACGTGAATCAGCTCCACGGCGGCGGCCACGCGATCCACCCGTTGCAGCTTTGCCTGCGCCAGCTCGCCCGCGCCATAGGCGAGCAGCGGTCGCACGCGTTTGCCTCCCCCGAGCGCGGCGTAGCGCATCGCGCTGTGCAGCCGCGTCGGAGCAACGTCGACCGATGGCAGGACACGGGAGAGCACCTGCTCGACCCTGGACCGGCGGTCGAGCATCCATTGCTCGAAGCTAGCCGGCGTCGTCTCCACTCTTGAGATCTTGCAGAGCGCCGGCCTCGAGCACTCTGACTTGCTGCTGGGCCTCCTGCAGTTGGGCTTGGCAGAACTGGAGCAATTCGGCGCCGCGTTTGTACGCGGCGAGAGATTGCTCGAGCGGCAACTGGCCCGTTTCCATGCTGGCCACGATGGCTTCGAGTTCGGCAAGGGCGGATTCGAAACTCGCGGGCTTGTCGTCGGATTTCGACTTCGTGGCGTCGCTCACGGAAACCGGGCGGGGCGGAAAAGCGCAAAAATAGCCCAAGGCCGCCTCGCAAGCAACGCCGCACCAGACCGGCGCGGCAGGTTTGCGCAACACCTGCGCGGGCCGCTACCATACGCCGACCTCGCCACCGCCACCGCACCATGCACTTCTCCACGCTCGTATCGGTCGACGCGCTCGCCGCAAACATCGATAACCCGGCCTGGATCGTGTTCGACTGTCGTCACGAACTGGGCAATCCGGAGTTCGGTATCCAGGCCTACACGCAAGCACATCTGCCTCATGCGCGTTTCGCGCACGTGGACCGCGATCTGTCGGGCCCGGTGACCGGTACCAACGGCCGTCATCCCCTCCCTGAGCCCGACATCTTCGCGCGCTGGCTCGGTCGTGCGGGGGTCGACTCTTCCAAACAGGTAGTCGGATACGACAGTGCCGGCGGCAGCTATGCAGCCCGGCTGTGGTGGATGCTGCGCTGGCTCGGGCACGACCGGGTTGCGGTGCTCGACGGCGGGTGGAACGCATGGCTGAAGGCCGGGCTGCCGGTCACGCGCGAGGTCCCGCAGCCCGTTCCCGCCCGCTTCGTGCCCAGCCCGCGCCCGAGTTGGGTCGATGCCCGGTTCGTGCTGGAACACCTGGGAGCGCCAGACATGGTGCTGATCGACGCACGCAGCAACGATCGCTACCACGGCAAGAATGAAACCATCGATCCCGTCGCGGGCCACATTCCCGGTGCGCGTAACCGGTTCTTCAAGGACAACCTCGATTCAGAGGGCTTGTTCAAGCCGGCGGCGCGGCTGCGCGAGGAACTGCTCGCCGTCATCGGAACGGCACGACCCGGGCAGGTGGTCCATCAATGCGGGTCCGGGGTGTCCGCCTGTCACAATCTCCTGGCGATGGAAGTGGCCGGCCTGCATGGTTCCAGACTTTATCCGGGTTCCTGGAGCGAGTGGATTGCCGACCCATCGCGGCCGGTCGTCACCTGACCGTCCGCTTGGGGGCGGCTTTCTCCTCCGGCCAGTGCGAAGAGCCAGGGCCGCACGCACGCCCGGCTCCAGTGCTCTTGCGATCTGCGACTGGGAGAGGCCAATGAGAGCGTTCTCGACTAGATTCACACGGCTGGTAGTCGCGTTGACAGTCGGCGCGCTGGCTAGTGGTTGCGAGTCCACACCAGGCTTCGGCACGCGGGGAAAGGTTGTGGTCCGCAGCGAAAAGACGACCGTGGCCGTCGTGTTCAGCGAAGGCGACCGCCGCCTGATCACCGAGCATTACGCTGGGCGCAAGAAGAGTCTCCCGCCGGGGCTCGCGAAGGGAAAACGCCTTCCCCCGGGACTCGAAAAGCAGGTGGTCAAGAACGGAACCCTCCCGCCGGGCCTGCAGCGCCGGATGCTGCCAAGAGACCTGGAGGCAAAGCTATCGAAACTGCCGGAGGGTTACGTGAGGGTGATTATCGGCACCGATATCGTGCTCGAAGACACTCGGACGCGAATCGCCGTTGACGTCATCAAGGATATTGCCTATTGACGGGCGTGCCGTCGCTGCCCGCGGTCAAGCGCTGCTCAGGCAAGCATGTCGTTCCAGATGTTCCTGCCCCACGCCTCGGCGTAACGCCCCTCCAGCTCGCTCGGCCCGGTGGATACACCGCTGGCGCCCTTGATGACCTCCATCGTCTTCTTTTCCGCGTTGTAGGCATGGACCGAGGCGACATGGATGACCTCCTTGTCGCTCACGAAGCTGTAGCAGGTATTGGTCACCAAGGGCTCCGGGTTGGGTTGCTCGCCGTGCAGTAGCGCGATCACGGCGGCGGCACAGACCTTGGCGTGCTGGTTGGCCATGTGCCCCGACTTGGGCATCTGCGGCGCGGCCAGAATCGCGTCCCCCAGAACATGTACGTTCCTGGCCGCCTTGGATTCGTAAGTCAGGAAGTCGACTTCGCACCACTTGCCATTGGCGGTGATCAGTCCGGCATCGAGTGCGATTTTCGCCGCGCGCTGCGGTGGAACGACATTGAGCACATCGGCCTTCACGTCCTCGAAATCGAGCTTGGCCGTCAGAGTCGCCACGTCCACATCCACCAGATTGCTGTTGGGGCGGTATTCCACCATACCGCCATAACGTTCCGACCACACTTTCACGAACAACGCTTTCTTCGACTGCACGTCCTCGTTGGCGTCGAGGATCAGCACCTTGGACCGTGGTTTGTGGGTTTTCAAATAGAAGGCGACCTGGCAGGCGCGCTCGTACGGCCCGGGCGGACAGCGGTATGGGGCTCGCGGGATCGTGATTGCGTACACGCCGCCGTCGCGCATCGCCTCCAGCTGGCGGCGCAGGGCCACGGTTTGGGGCCCGGCCTTCCAGGCATGCAGTACGCGTTCCTGGGCGGCCCGGTCGCGCAGCCCGGGAATTTCCTCGTGGAGCAGGTCTACCCCCGGTGAGACGATCAATCGATCGTATTGCAGGACCGCACCGCTCGCGAGGCGCACTGCCTGCGCCGCGGTATCGACAGCGACGGCTTCATCTCGGACCAGCCTTACGCCGTGGCGCGCCGCGAGCGTGCCGTAGTCGCGTGTGAGGTCCTTCAACTCGATCACTCCCGCAAGGACGCGATTCGACAAGGGGCAGGAGATGAACTCGCCGTTGCGCTCGACCAGGGTGACCTCGATATCCGGCGACCACATTCGGACGTACTTCGCGGCCGTTGCCCCGCCATAACCTCCGCCGATGACCACGACCCGTCCAGCGCTTTTGCCCGACGCCGCGGATGCGCATCCGACCGCCCCCCCCGCCGCCGCGGCAGCGCCCAGCCACTTGATGAACTGTCTTCTGGACAATGACATGTCGGCCCCCGTTCGACTCATCGCTTCTGGGACGCGAAGAATTCCGCGATGCGCTCGATCTGCGTATCGCTATAGCCTTTGGCATGCTGGTGCATCACGGTGGCCGGACGTTTGTCGGCCTTGAACTCCAGCAAAACACCAATAATGTACGCCTTGTCCAGGCCGGCAATGCCGGGAATCGCGCCCTCGCTCTTGCCGTTTGTCCCATGACAGCCGGTACAGGTAGCGGCCCAATCGCGGGCTTGTAGATCTTGCTCGGCCGCTCCCGCTACAGGGGTCAGAAATGCGGTCAGAAATGCGATCGACCCGATGAAGGTTCTCATTGTTGGCCTCCTTGCGAGTGCCTATTTGGCCGCGGATCGGGCCACCCAGCGGGACCCGCGGGACAGATTCTAATCTCCTGAGGGCCGGGTCGACCATCCGACCGGCCTGCCCAAGTAGAAAGGCCGGCGAACGCCGGCCTTTTCTCTTTCAGCGGCTGCCCGCCAGCTAAGCTACGCTCTCGGCTTCTTCCTCGAAAACGAGCCGGGTCTTGCCTGTCGCGTCGATATCGACAGTCACCTTGCCTCCGCTCGCCAGCCGCCCGAACAACAACTCGTCCGCCAGTGCGCTGCGAATCGTTTCCTGAATAAGCCTCGCCATCGGGCGTGCGCCCATCAGCGGATCGAAGCCGTGCTTCGCCAGATACTCCTTCAGTGCAGGGGTGAAGGTGATATCAACCTTCTTTTCGTGCAGCTGTTCTTCGAGCTGCATGAGGAACTTGTCCACGACGCGGAGGATGATCTCATAAGACAACGGCGCAAATGAAATGGTGGCGTCCAGCCGGTTGCGAAACTCCGGCGTGAACAGCCGCTTGATCTCGGCCATCTCGTCGCCCACCGACTTGCTCGGCGTGAACCCCATCGACACCTTGGACAGCTCTGCGGCGCCTGCATTGGTCGTCATGATGAGCACGGTATTGCGGAAGTCGGCCTTGCGGCCGTTGTTGTCGGTCAGGGTTCCGTGGTCCATCACCTGCAGCAGGATGTTGAAGATGTCCGGGTGTGCTTTTTCGATCTCGTCGAGGAGCAGGACAGAGTACGGGTGCTTGGTGATCGCCTCGGTCAGCAACCCGCCCTGGTCAAAGCCCACGTATCCTGGAGGCGCACCGATGAGCCTGGAGACGGCATGGCGCTCCATGTACTCCGACATGTCGAAGCGGATCAGCTCTACGCCCATAACATAGGCGAGCTGCCGCGCCACTTCGGTCTTGCCGACCCCGGTGGGACCGCTGAACAGGAAGCATCCAATGGGCTTCTGCGGGTTGCCCAGCCCCGACCGTGACATCTTGATCGCTGCCGCCAAGGCGTCGATCGCCTTGTCCTGGCCGAAGACCACGGCCTTTAGGTCGCGATCGAGGTTCTGCAGCTTGGTGCGATCCGAGGAGGACACGCTGGTAGCGGGCACCCGCGCGATCTTGGCGATGATCTCCTCGATCTCGTGCTTTCCGATCACGCGCTTCTGCTTGGAGCGCGGTTGAATGCGCTGGGCGGCGCCGGCCTCGTCGATGACATCGATCGCCTTGTCGGGCAGATGGCGGTCGTTGATGAAGCGCGCGGACAGCTCCGCGGCCGCGGACAAGGCACCCAGCGTGTATTTCACGCCGTGATGAGCTTCGAAGCGAGTCTTCAGCCCTTTCAGGATCTCGACCGTCTCCCCGACCGAGGGTTCGGTCACGTCGATCTTCTGGAAACGACGCGACAGCGCGTGATCCTTCTCGAAGATTCCGCGGTACTCGGTGTAAGTCGTCGCGCCGATGCACTTCAGCGCCCCCGTGGAAAGCGCGGGCTTTAGCAGGTTGGATGCGTCCAGCGTCCCTCCGGAGGCTGCACCCGCTCCGATGAGCGTGTGGATCTCATCGATGAACAGGATGGCATGGGGATTGTCGGTAAGCTGCTTGAGCACGGCCTTCAGCCGCTGCTCGAAGTCGCCGCGGTACTTGGTGCCGGCAAGCAGCGCACCCATGTCCAAGGCGTAGACCTGGCAGCGGGCGAGAATTTCGGGCACGTTGCCCTCAATGATGCGCCGGGCAAGACCCTCGGCGATCGCGGTCTTGCCCACCCCCGCTTCACCCACCAGCAACGGGTTGTTCTTGCGCCGCCGGCACAGCGTCTGGATGACGCGCTCCAGCTCGATTTCCCTGCCGATCAGCGGATCGATCTTGCCGGAAATGGCGAGCGCATTGAGGTTGACCGTGTAGTTCTCGAGCGCGCCGCCCTGCGATTGTTCCTGGTCGGAGTCGGCATCGGTGTCCTGTTGTTGCTTCGCCGGTGCTGCTTGCGGCACCTTAGTGATGCCATGCGAGATGAAATTCACTACGTCGAGCCGCGTGACACCCTTCTGGTGCAGGAAATACACCGCGTGGGAGTCCTTCTCCCCGAAGATCGCAACCAGCACATTGGCGCCGGTGACCTCCTTCTTGCCGGAGGACTGGACGTGAAGGATCGCGCGCTGTATGACCCTCTGGAATCCCAGCGTGGGCTGCGTGTCGACGTCCTCGCCACTCACCACCGGCGTGTGCTCGTTGATGAATTCGGTCAGCAGCTTGCGCAGTTCCTCGATATTGGCTCCGCACGCGCGCAGCACTTCCGAGGCCGACGGGTTGTCCAGCATCGCCAGAAGCAGGTGCTCCACGGTAATGAACTCGTGGCGCTTCTGCCGCGCCTCCATGAACGCCATGTGAAGGCTAACTTCAAGTTCCTGCGCAATCATCTAGGTTTCTTCCATCACGCACTGCAAAGGATGCTGGTGCTGCCTTGAAAACGATATCACCTGTTCCACCTTGGAAGCTGCGACATCCCTCGGATAGACACCGCACACTCCCATGCCTTCCCTGTGTACTTTGAGCATGATCTGCGTGGCCTGTTCTCTGCTCATTAGAAAGAATTTCTGGAGTACGGAGACCACGAAATCCATCGGAGTATAGTCGTCGTTCAACAGTAGCACTTTGTACAGGCGTGGAGGCTTGACCTTGCTCTTTTCCACCTCCAGAACCGAATCTTCGCGGGTGCCTGTGGCCATTCTTGCCATGTCGCTGTACAGCGCGTCCTAGCGCTAATTTTGCTTATTGACGGCGAAAATACAAGTACGTTGTGACCCCGTGTCGGTCTCCGCTCTTGCTGCCTAAGGGGCGGTTCCGAGGCGGTTTTTTGCCCTTGACTTGGACTAGGGAATGACCTAAAAAGCAGCCGGGTGTTTGGCTTCAAGGTCACTGCTGTACCGGTTCTGCCGATAACGCGGACTTGAAACTCAAACAACGTCGGCGGGTGTCCAGCCCGCGCTTTCAGTCAGGGAAGGGGGATATGGCAACTGGTACGGTGAAGTGGTTCAACGATGCCAAGGGTTACGGTTTCATTACTCCGGACGACGGCAGCGAAGACCTCTTTGCCCACTTTTCGGCGATCCAGATGAGCGGGTTCAAGACGCTGAAAGAAGGGCAAAAGGTATCGTTCGACGTGACCCAGGGACCGAAAGGCAAGCAGGCATCCAACATCCAGGCCGTAAGCTAGGCGTTTCCGGGCGACAGAACCCGGGCGAAACCGGACAACTGACTCAAAAGCCCGCAGTCTTCGACTGCGGGCTTTTCATTTCGGCCGATGGGCTTATCGCGGCATTCGCTCGACCATCGCCTCGCCGAACCCCGAGCAGGACACCTGCTTTGCGCCCTGCATCAGGCGTGCAAAGTCGTAAGTGACCACCTTGTCGCTGATGGTCGCCTCCATTGAGCGCACGATCAGATCGGCGGCCTCGGTCCAACCCATGTGGCGAAGCATCATCTCTGCCGACAAGATCAGCGATCCCGGGTTGACGTAGTCCTTCCCCGCGTACTTGGGCGCCGTACCGTGGGTGGCCTCGAACATCGCCACCGAATCGGACAGATTCGCCCCCGGCGCGATGCCGATGCCGCCCACCTGGGCGGCCAAGGCGTCCGAGACGTAGTCGCCGTTGAGATTGAGCGTGGCGATCACGTCGTACTCTTCGGGCCGCAGCAGAATCTGCTGGAGAAACGCGTCGGCAATGACATCCTTGACGACGATCCCGTCCGGCAGCTTCATCCACGGTCCACCGTCGAGGACCTGGGCTCCGAACTCGCGCTTGGCCAGTGCGTAACCCCAGTCCCGGAACGCGCCTTCCGTGAACTTCATGATGTTGCCCTTGTGCACCAGAGTGAGCGAGCGCCGCTTGTTGGCGATTGCGTACTGGATTGCCTTGCGCACCAGGCGTTCGGTACCCTCGCGGGAAACCGGTTTGATGCCGATGCCCGAGGTGCGGGGAAAACGGATCTTTTTCACGCCCATGTCATTCATCAAGAAGTCGATCACTTTCCTGGCTGCATCCGACTCGGCCGGCCACTCGATGCCGGCATAGATGTCCTCCGAGTTTTCCCGGAAGATCACCATGTCGGTCTTCTCCGGATGCTTGAGGGGGCTGGGCACCCCTTGGAAATAGCGCACGGGCCGCAGACAAACGTACAGATCAAGCTCCTGGCGCAGCGCCACGTTGATGGACCGAATCCCACCGCCGACCGGGGTGGTCAGTGGCCCCTTGATCGAGACGACAAACTCCTTCGCTGCCTGCAGCGTCTCTTCCGGCAGCCAGACATTCTCCCCATAGACCCTGCACGACTTCTCACCGGCGTACATTTCCATCCAGACGATCCTGCGTCCAGTACCGTAGGCGGCGCTCACGGCCGCATCGACCACCTTGCGCATGACCGGCGTGATGTCCACGCCGGTTCCGTCGCCCTCGATGAACGGGATGATCGGATTGGCAGGCACTTCGAGCGTGGAATCCTTCCTGACTCGGATCTTTTCCCCTTGCGGGGGGACTTTGATGTATCGATACATGAACAGACGCCTCGTTATCGTTGGCTGGCCTGGTGACTGGAAGAAGTGCGTGAGACCGGAGACAAAAATCAAGCGGCGATTCTACCTCGCAGCCATCTGCGCCGAGCTGCCTGACCGCTCAGCGTCGTGCCTGCGGACGCTGTAGATAGGATCCCTAAAAGGCGCTTTCGCATCGCGCAAACGGGGGCTAGACTGGAACGCAACATGTTGAACGAACGGGGTTCGCCGCCGTGCGACGCGAATGTTGCGGTGCCGCAGCGTCCACGTTACGGTAGCTAAGCTGCGTTGCACGCGGGTGCACGTTCGTGGCCCCGGTGCGGTGACGCCACCAACGCGGCCATTTACCCGAGTGGCCGCAGAGGTTTCTAGGCTTCGCCAGCAGTCCGGGGGGGCCCGTTCGGTGCCCCGACCCCGAGGCCGAGTGGAAGTTGAGGGCAACCAGATCGGCGCTTCACTCAACAGGCTTATTTTTAAGGGAGAGGTGTGAATGAACCGCGATCAGACCATCGCCGGCATGCGGAAAGAGTGGGCGGAGAACCCGCGCTGGCGGGGAGTTAACCGACCGTATTCCGCCGAGGACGTGTTTCGCCTGCGCGGCAGCCTGCAGATCGAGTACACATTGGCGCGCCGCGGCGCGGAGAAGCTGTGGACCCTGCTCAACGAAGAACCGTTCGTCCATGCGCTGGGTGCGCTGACCGGCAACCAGGCGGTACAGCAAGTGCGCGCCGGCCTGAAGGCCATTTATCTTTCGGGGTGGCAGGTGGCTGCCGATGCCAACCTCGCCGGCGAGATGTATCCGGACCAATCGCTCTATCCGGCAAACAGCGTTCCGTCCATAGTGCGGCGCATCAACAATGCGCTGATGCGCACTGATCAGATTCAGCACCTGGAAGGCGGCCAGGAAGTCGACTGGTTTGCGCCTATCGTCGCGGATGCGGAAGCAGGGTTTGGCGGCGTGTTGAACGCCTTCGAACTGATGAAGGCCATGATTGACGCCGGCGCGGCGGGCGTGCACTTCGAGGATCAATTGGCCTCAGCCAAGAAGTGCGGCCACATGGGAGGCAAGGTACTCGTCCCGACACGCGAGGCCGTCCAGAAGCTTGTCGCGGCCCGACTCGCGGCGGATATTCTGGGCGTGCCAACGGTCCTTTTCGCCCGCACCGACGCCGAAGCCGCGAGCCTGCTCACATCGGACATCGACGACAACGACAAGCCGTTCTGCACCGGCGAGCGCACCCCAGAAGGCTACTACCGCGTAGTGCATGGAATCCAGCAGGCGATTTCGCGCGGGCTGGCCTATGCGCCATACGCCGACCTGATCTGGTGCGAGACCGGAAAACCGGACCTGGCGTTCGCACGCCAGTTTGCCGAGGCGATCCACAGGAAATTCCCGGGGAAACTGCTGGCGTACAACTGCTCGCCGTCGTTCAACTGGAAGAAGAACCTCGACGACGCGACGATCGCTCGGTTCCAGCGTGAACTGGGTTCGATGGGGTACAAGTTCCAGTTCATCACGCTGGCCGGCTTCCACGCGCTGAATTACTCGATGTTCGAACTGGCTCGCGGGTACGCGCGCGAGCACATGAGCGCCTACGTGAGGTTGCAGCAGGCCGAGTTCGCCGCGGAGCCGACGGGCTACACGGCCACCCGCCACCAGCGTGAAGTGGGTACGGGATACTTCGACGAGGTAATGCAGGTGGTGCAAGCCGGGCAATCCTCGGTGACGGCGCTATCGGGTTCAACCGAAGAGGAACAGTTTGCCTGACACTGGGTTGGGGCGACGCCGCGGGCAGCCATCCGCGCCCGCGGCGTTTATACTTTCCTCACGACGCAAAAGCATATTTCACATCGCGGAAACCCCAAAGCCCCTTCATGACTCAATACACAACTCCGCCTGGCATCCGAATCATCGGTCGCTTCACCCCCGAATACGCCTCCATCCTGACGCCCCAAGCGCTCGACTTCCTCGCCAAACTGCATCGCGGTTTCAACAGCCGTCGCATCGAGCTGCTGGGCCGGCGCCAGGAACGGCAGCGCGAGATCGATGCCGGACACCTGCCGGATTTTCTCCCGCAGACCCGCCACATCCGTGCGGGCGACTGGCAAGTGGCGGCGGTGCCGGCGGATCTTCGGGATCGGCGCGTGGAGATCACCGGCCCCACTGACCGAAAGATGGTAATCAATGCGCTGAATTCCGGCGCCAACGTGTACATGGCGGATTTCGAGGACTCGAATACGCCCACCTGGGACAACCAGGTGCAGGGGCAGGTCAACATGCGCGACGCGGTGCGCCGAACCATCGAGTTCACCAGCCCGGAGGGAAAGCAATACAGGCTCAACGACGAGATCGCGACCCTGCTGGTGCGCCCGCGAGGGTGGCATCTGGACGAGAAACATCTCTTTGTGGACGGTCAGCCAATGTCGGGCGCGCTTTTCGATTTCGGCCTGTACTTCTTCCACAACGCCAAGGAAAGGGTGAAGCGCGGCTCCGGTGTTTACCTGTACCTGCCAAAGATGGAATCGCATCTGGAAGCCCGGCTGTGGAACGACGTGTTCGTCTTCTCCCAGAAGGAACTGGGGCTTTCGCCGGGCACAGTGAAGGCCACGGTGCTGATCGAGAACATCCTGGCCGCGTTCGAAATGGACGAGATCCTGTACGAGTTGCGGGAGCATTCCGCCGGATTGAACTGCGGGCGCTGGGATTACATCTTCAGCTGCATCAAGAAGTTCCGAAACCAGAAAGACTTCGTCCTGGCCGACCGCGGGTTGGTCACCATGACCAGTCCCTTCATGCGCGCCTATTCGCTGCTGCTGATCAAGACCTGCCATCACCGCGGCACTTTTGCGATGGGGGGGATGGCCGCGCAGATACCGATCAAGAACGATCCGGCCGCCAACGAGGTCGCGCTCGCAAAAGTGCGTGCTGACAAGGACCGGGAAGCAAGCGATGGGCACGACGGCACCTGGGTCGCACACCCTGGCCTCGTTCCTATCGCCAAGGAAGCATTCGACAGGGTGATGAAATCCCCGAACCAGATTTCGAGGCAGCGCCCCGACGTGAAAGTCGCCGCCCGGGATCTGCTCGATTTCCGGCCGAAAGGACCCATCACCGAGACCGGCCTGCGGCTCAATATCAATATCGGCATCCAGTATCTCGGTGCCTGGCTCGCGGGAACCGGTTGCGTGCCGATCTTCAATCTGATGGAGGACGCCGCGACGGCGGAAATATCGCGCGCGCAGATCTGGCACTGGATTCGCAGTCCGCTTGGCATCCTCGAGGATGGACGCAAGGTCACGAAGGACCTGTTTCAGGAGCTGCTGCCGCAGGAACTGAAAAAAGTGCGGGAGATCCTCGGCGAGAGAGGCTACGCGGCTGGCCGGTACGAAGAAGCCGCAAGGATGTTCGCCGACTTGACGCTCGCAGACGAGTTCGTCGAGTTTCTGACGCTGCCTGCGTACGAATACGTGGTATCCCAAGAGCATCGTTGACCGGATCGTGCAGCATCGAGGATGCAGGGCGTCCTTGATGGACGGCCTGCGATCGCACTCGGGAGCAAGCCACGCCCTCGGCGGACGCACGAGGAGGCGGGCCCGGGTTCCAGTTCTTGCAGGCTAACGGGACAAGCGGTTCTCCCGCCGTCGAGCACCGGGAATTGACATGCTGGACTGGACTCAACTTGTCAAATTGACAGTGACGCTCGTTGCCATCGTTGACCCGATCGCGGCCTTGCCGGTGTTCTTGAGCGCCACAGGCGGACTGAGCCGCGCCGCACGCAACCGCGTGGCAGTAACGGTAACCTTGACCGTGTTCGGAGTACTGACCGCTTCCGCACTGTTCGGAAAAGAGGTTCTCGCCCTGTTCGGCATCAGCCTGCCTTCCTTTCAGATCGGCGGAGGTATCTTGTTCCTGTTGCTCGCTGTTTCCATGCTGCAGGCCAAGGAGAGCTGGATCCGGCAGACCCCGGCCGAAGCCGAGGAAGCGATCGAGCGGGCGGGACTGGCGATTGTGCCGCTTGCCATTCCGCTGCTCGCCGGTCCGGGAGCCATCACCACCATGATCATCGCGGCTCATGAATCGCCGAGCGCACTTTCCCGTCTCGGCCTGCTCTTGCCTGCGGCGCTGATCGCCGCCGTGGTGTGGCTCACACTGATCTCCGCCAACCGGATCTCCGAGCGGCTCGGCCAGACCGGTATCAATATCATCACGCGCGTCATGGGTCTGATCATTGCGGCAATCGCCATCGAGTTCATCTACAAAGGCCTGGTCGAGTTGTTCCCGAAGCTGCGCTGAAATGATCTGGAAACCGGATGTCACCGTGGCCGCCATCATCGAAGCAGATGGTCGGTTTCTCCTGGTCGAGGAGCGTACTCGCGAGGGCGTGAAACTCAATCAGCCGGCAGGGCACCTGGAACCTCACGAATCTCTGATCGAGGGTGCGGTGCGCGAAGCGCTCGAAGAAACCGCCTATGACTTCGTGCCTGAGCATTTGATCGGCATCTACCGCTGGAGCAAGACGGACGGCAAGGTCACCTATCTGCGTTTCGCCTTTGCCGGCAAGCTCGGCGAGCGGCACGCGAAGCGGCGGCTCGACACCGGGATCGTGCGTGCGGTATGGCTTACGATCGACGAGATCCACGCCAGCCAGCAGCGTCATCGCAGCCCGCTGGTCCTGCGCTGTGTCGACGACTACCTGCGCGGCAGGCGGTTTCCGCTGGATCTGCTGGTGCACTGCGACTGACGGGACAGGCCGGACGATGGGCAAGCAACGGGTCATCATCGGCATGTCCGGCGGAGTGGATTCCTCGGTCGCGGCATGGCTGCTCAAGCAACAGGGCTACGAAGTCGTCGGGTTGTTCATGAAAAACTGGGACGACGATGATGACGAGCAGTATTGCACCTCGCGCCAGGATCTGATCGACGCGGTTTCGGTCGCGGAACTCATTGGCATCGAGATCGAGGCGGTGAATTTCACCGCGGAGTATAAGGAGCGCGTGTTCTCCAGCTTTCTGGCGGAGTATCGCGCCGGACGAACGCCCAATCCCGACGTACTGTGCAATGCCGAGATCAAATTCAAGGCGTTTCTCGAGCACGCGCTGAAGCTTGGAGCCGACCGGATCGCCACCGGACATTATGCGCAGTTGCGAGAGGTCGACGGACTGTACCAGCTGCTGAAGGCCGAGGATGGACTCAAGGATCAAAGCTACTTTCTTTACCGCCTCAATCAGGATCAACTCGCGCGGACGCTCTTTCCCCTGGGCACCATGCACAAACGTGACGTGCGCGCACTGGCGAGGAAGCTCGGATTGCCCAATTACGACAAGAAGGACTCGACTGGCATCTGTTTTATCGGCGAGCGCCCGTTCCGCGAATTTCTCAGTCGCTACCTTCCGAGCGAGCCGGGTGACATCACGACCGTCGAAGGTCGCGTGATAGGCCGGCACATGGGCTTGATGTATTACACGATCGGACAGCGGCAAGGGCTGGGAATCGGGGGACCAGGACAGGCGTGGTATGTCGCCGGCAAGGACATCCAACGCAACCGGTTGGTCGTGGTTCAGGGCCGCGAACATCCCGCGCTGCTGTCCAGCGCGCTGATCGCCTCGGAACTCTCGTGGATCAGTGGACGCCCGCCACACACGCACTGGGTCTACGGTGCCAAGACCCGCTATCGGCAGAAGGACGCGCCCTGCGAGATCGAGCGTGTCGATGCAGATCACTGCGAGGTACGTTTCGCCGAACCGCAGTGGGCGGTGACGCCGGGACAGTCGCTGGTAGTCTACGAAAGCCGTGTCTGTCTCGGCGGTGGCATCATTGCTCGCGCGGTTCCGGTAACAGACGACCTTCCAGCACAAGCCGAGCTTCAGGCTGGCTGAGGGCGGGCTGGAGGCGGGGGGCGAGCCCTGCGCCAGCCCCCATGCCCTATATCCCCCGACACCTCGCGCCAGCCTCGCAGTCGCGCCTGGAACGGTCGAGGTCCTCCAGGAATCTGCACTTCCTGGCCTTCTTCCGGGGCGGCAGGAAGGGAGGTGTCGAGTATCTGCCCTCGCCAGCGCACAACGCGCAGCAGCCTCGGCCATGGTGCTGCGTGCTAACATTGCCTCGTGAAATCAGAACGTTCTGCAATGGGGTTCACGCCGCTGACGGCGTTGTCGCCGCTTGACGGGCGTTATCACGGCAAGACCGCGCCCCTCGCCGATTACTTCAGCGAGTTCGCGTTGATCCGCTATCGGGTTCGCGTGGAAGTGGAGTGGCTCAAAGCGCTGTGCGCGGCAGAAGCGCTGCGCGAGATCCACCCGCTGTCGAACTCTGCGATCGCCCGTCTCGAAGGACTGGTGGAAAACTTTTCGCTGGCGGACGCCGAGGCGATCAAAGCCTGGGAAGCCCGCATCAATCACGACGTCAAGGCGATCGAATACTGGCTACGGGAGAAACTCGCTCTCGACCCCGAGACGGCGCGCGTCGCGCGATTCGTCCATTTCGCATGCACGTCCGAAGATATCAACAATCTGTGCCATGCGCTGATGCTGCGCGATTCACGTGCCCGAGTCGCGCTCCCACTGATGGACCGGTTGATCGACGCATTGTCCGCGCTTGCCGACAGCACCGCCGACATGCCGATGCTCTCGAGGACGCATGGACAGCCGGCGACGCCCACGACGCTGGGAAAGGAACTGGCGAACTTCGCGTACCGCCTTGGCCGTCAGCGGCGACGCCTCGCGGCGATTCGCCTTTCCGCCAAGATCAACGGGGCAGTCGGCAACTACAACGCCCATCTGGCAGCCTATCCGGATTTCGACTGGGAGTCATTTGCCCGGGCTTTCGTCGAGCAGTTGGATCTGGAATTCAATCCCTACACGACACAGATCGAACCGCACGACGTGATCGCCGAGCTGTTCGACGCGTACGCGGCCTTCAACGTCGTCCTCCTCGATTTGGACCGAGACATCTGGGGCTATATCTCCCTCGGCTACTTTCGCCAGCACACCACGGAGGGTGAAGTCGGCTCTTCGACCATGCCCCACAAGGTCAACCCCATCGATTTCGAGAATTCCGAAGGCAACCTCGGTATCGCGAACGCCCTGTTGCGGCACCTGAGCGAGAAACTGCCGATCTCCCGCTGGCAGCGCGACCTCACCGATTCCACGGCGCTGCGTAACATGGGCGTCGCATTGGGGCACAGCATCCTGGCCTACGACTCCTGTTTGCGGGGTCTGGGCAAGTTGCAGCCCGACCCAGCCCGGCTTGCCGAAGATCTCGATGTGAACTGGGAAGTCCTGGCCGAAGCCATCCAGACCGTGATGAAGCGCTACGGCGTCGAGGACGCTTACGAACAGCTCAAGGCGCTGACACGGGGCCGGAGCGGAATGACGCGCGAAGCGTTGCACGAGTTCCTCCGAGCACTGTCCATTCCGCCTGCCGAAAAGCAAAGGCTGCTCCGGCTCGCGCCGAGCGCCTATACCGGGCTTGCCAGCGCACTCGCGCGCCGCCTCGCGCGCAGCCGATTCTAGCTTCCCCCGGCTTTTCGCCAAGGGAGGCGATCTAACCCGCGGTCCTGGCGACCGCGCGCCGCTGCCGCCGGTACTCGATCACACCGGGCATGATCGACACCAATACGATCCCGAGAATGATGGCGGTCAGATTGTCCTTGACGAAGGGAAGATTGCCGAAGTAGTAACCGGCGTAGGTCAGCGACACGACCCAGAGTATGCCACCGGCGATGTTAAACGCGAGGAAGCGGCGGTAATTCATTTGTCCCACTCCGGCCACGAAAGGCGCATAGGTCCGGATGATGGGAATGAAGCGCGCGAGAACGATAGTTTTGCCTCCATGGCGCTCGAAGTAGGCGTGAGTTTTCTCCAAATAGGCGCGCTTGAAGAAGCGGGAATCCTCGAAGTGGAAGACCCGCGGCCCGATGTAACGGCCGATCGCATAGTTGACCGAATCGCCCAGAATTCCGGCAAGCGTGAGCAGTACGGCCAGCCAATGGACGTTGAGTTGTCCTGCCGCCGCCAGGGTCCCGCCGACAAACAGCAGTGAATCGCCGGGCAGGAAGGGCGTGACGACCAGCCCGGTCTCGAGGAACACGATCGCGAACAGAATCGCGTAGACCCAAGTACCGTAGCTTTGGACGAGTTCCCGAAGATGCTGGTCCAGGTGCAGCAGCAAGTCGAGAAGGCCGGCCAGCAGATCCACCGCTAGACCGCCTTATACGACAGCCTCTTCCTTCTTCCTTTCCGGCCTGACCAGATCCTCGCGCGTCACGCCCAGCCACATGACGATGGGACTTGCCACCAGAACGGAAGAATAGATGCCGAACAGAATACCGATGGTAAGTGCCAACGCGAAGTAGAAGAGCGTGTCGCCTCCGAAAATCAGCATCGACGTCACCATGATCTGAGTGCTGCCGTGAGTGATGATCGTGCGCGACATCGTGCGCGTGATCGCATTGTTGATGATCTCGGGCGTGGAAGCCTTGCGCAATTTGCGGAAGTTTTCGCGAATGCGGTCGAATACCACGACAGACTCGTTGACGGAATACCCTAGCACCGCCAGGACCGCCGCCAGCACCGGCAGCGAGAACTCCCACTGGAACAGCGCAAAGAATCCCAGAATGATCACCACGTCGTGCAAGTTGGCGATGATCGCCGCGACGCCGAATTTCCACTCAAAGCGCAAAGCCAGATAGGCAACGATCCCGAGCGAAACGAGCAGCAGCGCCAGCGCGCCGTTTTCCACCAACTCACGCCCCACCTGCGACCCGACAAAGTCCACTCGACGCAGCTCCACGGTCGGGTCGTCCTCCCTGAGCGCCTTGATGACCGTTTCGGAAAGCTGAGCACCACTCACGTTGGGCTTCACCGGCAACCGGATCAGTGCGGTCTGCGAGCTACCAAAACTCTGCACCACCGCGTCGCCGAGGCCGGCACGCCCCAAGGTGTCCCGAATCTTTGCGATCTGTGCCTCATGTCCGTAGTTCACTTCCATGACCGTACCGCCGGTGAACTCGACGCCGAGGTGTAGTCCACGGGTGGCGAGGAAGAACACCGCGAGCAGGAAGGTAATCAACGAGATCACGTTGAAAACCAGCGCATGACGCATGAAGGGAATGTCGTTTCGGATCCGGAAGAACTCCATGATTCGCTGTCCTCTTCAGGCGATCTTTCTACACGGGTTGCTGGCGCTTGTGCCAGTCGGTGTTGCCGATCGGAAGCCGTTCGAGCTTGCGCCTGCTGCCGTACACATAGTTCACGATGCCCCGCGACACGAACACGGCGCTGAACATAGAAGTTAGGATCCCGAGGCAATGCACGACCGCAAATCCGCGGACCGGCCCGGTGCCGAACAGAAACAGGGCGATGCCCGCGATCAGCGTCGTGATATTCGAATCCAGGATCGTCGCCCAAGCCCTTTCGTAGCCCGCGGCGATGGCCGCCTGCGGCGTCGTTCCGTTTCGAAGCTCCTCGCGAATCCGCTCGTTGATCAGTACGTTGGCGTCGATCGCCATGCCCAGCGTCAGGGCGATGGCTGCGATTCCCGGCAGCGTCAGTGTCGCCTGAAGCAGCGACAGCAGCGCAACCAGCAACATCAGGTTGACGCCCAGAGCGATGACCGAGATGACGCCGAATACGCTGTAGTAGACGATGATGAAGATCGACAGTGCCGCGAAACCAATCCACGTGGAATGGAATCCGCGTCTGATGTTGTCTGCCCCCAAGCTGGGGCCGACCGTGCGCTCCTCGACGATTTCCATCGGCGCAGCAAGGGCGCCCGCGCGCAGGAGCAATGCGACGTCCCGCGCTTCGGTCGTTGTCATGCGACCGGAAATTTGCACACGCCCGCCACCGATTTCCTGGCGCACCACGGGAGCCGTGACGACCTCGCCCCTGCCTTTCTCGATCAAGACCATCGCGATGCGGCGCCCGACGTTCTCGCGCGTGGCCTGCTGAAACAGGGTCGCGCCGCGCCCATCGAGCGTCAGATGAACGGCGGGCTCCCCCGTCTGGCCGTCGAATCCGGGCTGCGCATCGGAAATCCGATCACCCGTCAGAATGACTTCCTTTTTGAGGAGGTAAGGAGTTCCTTCGCGGTCGTAGAGCAGGTCGGTGCCCAGAGGAATCTGCCCCCCGATTGCCGCCTGCAACGTTACCGGGTCCATCTTGTCCTCGTCCACCAGTCGCACTTCGAGGCTGGCGGTTCGACCCAAGATCTCTTTCGCCTTGGCGGTGTCTTGGACTCCGGGCAACTGAACGACCACCCGATCGGCGCCGGATTGCTGAACGATCGGCTCGGCCACACCCAACTCGTTGACTCGATTGCGCAAGGTAGTGATGTTCTGCTGCAGAGCGAATTCCTGGATGCGCTTCTGCACTTCCGGCTTGAGCGTGCCTACCAGTCTTGGTTCCGCGTCGGTTCCCTCTGCTCGCAGCGCCAGATCCGGTACTTCGCGTTCGAGCAGCGTCAGCGCTTGATCGCGCATTGCCACGTCGCGAAAGCGCACGACCACGCCCTGCCCTTCGCGCTGAATGCCCCCGTAGCGCACATCCTTGCTGCGCAGCACTTGGCGGACATCCTGAGCGTAGCGGTCCGCGGCCTTGGTCAGTGCACCCTGCATATCGACCTGCAGCAGAAAGTGCACGCCGCCCCGCAAATCGAGACCCAAGTACATTGGAAGCGCGTTGATGTTCGCCAGCCAGCGCGGCGAGTTGGAAAGCAGGTTGAGAGCGATGACATAAGCCTCGCCCAGTTCAGACTGCAGGACGTCCTTGGCCCTCAACTGAGTATCGGTGTTCGCGAAACGCAGCTTGACCCCGGTGGGATCGAAAAAAGAGGCCTCGGGGACGATATTCGACTTCCGCAACACCTCCTCAGCACGTCGCAGCAGAGATTCGTCGATCTTGGCGGTCGCCTTGGCTGCCGAGATCTGCACGGCCGGCGACTCCCCGAAGAAGTTCGGAAGCGCGTAGATCGCGCCGAGCACGAGCGCTGCGGAGATGACCAAATACTTCCAGAGCGGATAACGATTCATGAGAGGCTGGGGAACAAGCGGTTCGGCGGCGCAGCACCGCGCAGCGTTAAGCCGAGGAACTCGTGATGTTCTTGATCGTGCCTTTTGGCAAAAGCGATTGTATCGACGGTCGCTGAACGTGGATCTCGACGTTGGGCGCGATCTCGAGCGAAACGTACTGATCGCCGATTCGCGTGATCTTGCCGACAGTTCCTCCGGCCGTCACGACCTCGTCGCCCTTTTGCAACGCCTGAAGCATATTGCGATGTTCTTTCGCCCGCTTGGCCTGCGGCCGAATCAAGAGGAAGTACAACAGCACGAACATCAGGATCAACGGCAGCAGGCCAAACAGATCCATCCCGCCGCCCGATGCTGTCTGGGCATAGGCATTGCCGATCAACACTGGAACTCCTCCGTATCGCGGGCTCCGGCGCACCATAGGTCCCGCTTCGCACGCCGCGACCACGCTTGGATAAAAAGGGACTGCGCATCTTATCATGCGACCACTTCGGCCACTCCCACCTGCGCGGCCAGCTCCGCCAGCCTACCCTGCGAGATCGCCTCGCGCAGCGTCCGCATCAAGGACTCGTAGAAGTGCAGATTGTGCAAGGTGTTCAGGCGTGCGCCTAGGATTTCGTTGGTCCGCTGCAAATGATGCAGATAGGCCCTCGTAAAGTTCCTGCACGTATAGCAGGGGCACGACTCGTCGGGCGGTCGAACATCTTGGCGGTATTTTGCGTTTCGCAATTTGACGACCCCTTTTCCCGTGTAGAGCCATCCGTTCCTCGCATTGCGCGTTGGCAGGACGCAGTCGAACATGTCGACGCCCTCGACGACGGCCGCGACGATGTCGGCGGGCGTTCCTACACCCATCAGGTACCTGGGTTTGTCCTCCGGAAGCCGCGGAACGATGTGTCGCAGGATGCGCAGCATGTCCTGTTTCGGTTCGCCGACCGACAGTCCCCCGATTGCGTAGCCGTCGAACCCGATCCCGACCAGCCCGGCGAGCGACTCCTCTCGCAGGTCTTCGTACATGCCGCCTTGGACGATGCCGAACAGTGCATTCGGGTTGCCACGATGCGCCTGCCGACTGCGCAGCGCCCAGCGCAGGCTCAGCCGCATCGACTCCGCCGCCGTCACGTAGTCGGCTGGATAGGGCGTGCACTCGTCGAACACCATCGCGATGTCCGAGTTGAAATCCCGCTGGATTCGCATCGACTCCTCTGGCGAGAGGTGACAAGGACTTCCGTCGATCGGCGAACGGAAGATCACCCCCTCTTCGCTGATCGCACGCAATTCGCCGAGGCTGAAAACCTGGAACCCGCCAGAATCGGTCAGGATCGGCCTGCGCCATCCGCCGATGAACCCGTGCAAGCCGCCATGCGCCCGGATCACCTCGGTGCCTGGCCGCAGCCACAGATGAAACGTATTGCCGAGGATGATCTGCGAGCCGATGTCCTCCAGATCTCGTGGCGTCATCGCCTTCACCGCGCCATAGGTCCCGACCGGCATGAAAGCCGGTGTCTCGACGACGCCGTGAGCGAGATCGAGCCGCCCGAGGCGGGCGCGATCCTCTTTGGCCAGCAATGTGAACTTCACGCCCTCTGCGCTCCTCCAGCTCGCTCGATCAACATGGCGTCGCCGTAGCTGAAGAAGCGATAGCGCCGTTCAATGGCATGGCGATACGCGCGACGGATCGCATCGAGGCCGGCGAAGGCGGCCACCAAGATGTAGAGCGTGGAACGGGGAAGATGAAAGTTGGTCAGCAGGCAGTCGACCACCTCGAAACGGTAGCCGGGCCTGATGAACAGGCTGGTTTCGGCGTTGCCGGCGCGCAAGGTGCCGTTCGACCAGGCCGATTCGAGCGCGCGCAGGCTCGTCGTTCCAATCGCGAGCACCTTGTGCCCTCTGGAGCGGGCTTCGCTCACTGCCGCAGCAGTCTCTTCCGGTATCCGGTACCACTCGCTGTGCATGATATGCCGATCGATGACATTTACCCGGATCGGCTGGAAGGTTCCCGCTCCGACGTGTAGCGTGATCGTCGCGAGCCTTGCTCCGACCTCGCGCAGGCGGTCGAGCATCGCCTGGTCAAAATGCAGTCCTGCCGTTGGCGCAGCCACGGCACCGGGATGCACAGCGTAGACTGTCTGATAGCGCTCTTCATCGATCGTACTGGCTTCACGCTGGATATACGGCGGCAGCGGAACGCTGCCGATCCGCTCCAGGAGAGGGGCGATGTCTGTGTCGAACTCCAGTTCAAACAAGTCACCTTCCCTGCGCCGCACGACCGCCTCTGCGCCATCCTTGAACGCGATGCGCTGACCAGCTTTGGGCGGGTGACTCGCGCGTAGCATGACGAGCGCCCGCCGGTCCTCCAAGAGCCGTTCGACCAGCAGCTCCACCTTCCCTCCGGATGCCTTGGTCCCGAACAGGCGAGCCTTGATCACCCTTGTATCGTTGAATACGAGTACGTCGCCCGGTTGCACGAAGCGCGGCAGATCAGCGAATCGCCAGTCGCACAGCCCTCCGCTTGCTGCATCGAGGTGAAGGAGCCGGCTGGCACTGCGCTCCGGCGCCGGATAGTGCGCAATCAGGTCCAACGGCAGTTCAAAGTCGAACTCGTCGATATGCATCGCTCGAATTATATTGGCTGCAGGCAGCGATTCCTTGCTGCTCGACTGCGATTTCCGCGATAATCCACAGCCACCGCAGGATTGACTTGGCCGGGTAGGTGGTGGTTAGACAATGAATCCTCCAGCACTCGTTCCGGCATGGACGGGGCTTTGCCGCAGGTGGACTGCACGGCCGGAGCGGTTTGCTGAACTTTCTGATCGACGCCGGGATGGCGGAACTGGTAGACGCAGCGGACTCAAAATCCGCCGGTGGCAACACCATGTGGGTTCGATTCCCTCTCCCGGCACCAACCCGTGACAGGGCGCTCTCCAGCCACGGGCAGACGACTTGGCAGGCCCGTCTCCACGCACTCTTTTCAGACCTCGAAAACTACCCGTGAAATGAATCGGGCGGATATCGACGAAGCGGCAGCGATCCTCTGGACCACCTGGGACCGGGAGCAGCGCCTCGAGGCCTTGCCACCGCAGTGCAGGCCGGTTGAGCGCGCAGACGGCTATGCGATTCAGGCCGCCGTGGCGCGAAAGAGTGGTTCTCAGCTCTTCGGCTGGAAGATCGCCGCTACTAGCCGTGCGGGACAGCGGCACATCGGCGTGGATGGTCCGCTGGCCGGACGGCTGCTCTCCCAACGGGTGGTCACGTCGGGTGCGACGGTATCCCTTGCCAACAACCAGATGCGCGTGGCCGAGGCCGAATTTGCGTTCCGGATGGGCAAGGCCCTGGCTGTGCGCCAGACCCCGTACAGCATCGAAGAAGTCATGGCTGCGGTGGAAACGCTGCACACCGCAATCGAGATTCCCGACTCGCGTTTTCGCGACTTCACCAAGGTCGGGGCAGCGCAGCTCATCGCTGATAACGCCTGCGCGTGCTGGTTCGTCATCGGCCCGGAGGCGCCATCCCGGTGGCGCCAGATCGACCTGGCCGAACATGCCGTCACCGTTCAACGCAACGGCCAGCGAGTGGTAGATGGAAAGGGACACAATGTGCTCGGCGACCCGCGCGTGGCGCTCGTCTGGATTGCGAACGAGTTGAGCGCCTATGGTGAGCAACTCAACGCTGGCGACGTGATCACGACCGGAACCTGCGTGACGCCCGTGCAGATCTTTTCGGAGGACCGCGTGCTGGCCGATTTCGGCGTTCTGGGACAGGTCGAGGCGCGCCTGAACTGACACCTGCGGATGCCGGGCGCGTGGCGCCAAAGTTCTGACCGTGCGATAGTGTACGCAGGCCATGCAGCTGTATTACCCACGTTCGTTTCTCAAACTGATCCTGACCGGGTTCGCGCTCGCGGTCCTGCCACTCGTTCTCGCCCTTCTGTACAACGCCTATACCATCAGCCGGCTCGCCGACCACAGCCAGCGGGTGCTGTACCAGGCAGTGCAGGCCACGCAAACCAGTCGGGCGTTGATCGAACACGCCACAGCGATGGAGCGCAGCGTGCGCCAGTTCGCCATCGTCGGGGAGCCCGCAGTCCTGCAGGGCTATTCGCTGGCGCACGAACGCTTTCTGCAGACGGCCAAGCGTCTCGGCGGTTTCCCGCTCGAACAGTCGCAGCAGGAAGCGCTGGCGCGCTTGATCCGGACCGAAGGCGACCTTCATGCGCAGGTCTTGCAGACGGCGTCGGATCCGGAGGCGGCCGCGCGCTTGACTGCGGGCTTTTCGGCGCTTTCGCAGGCGGCGCGCGACCTCGACGATCAGGGCAATGTGCTGGTGGATCGGGAAGTGGAAACGGTCCAGCGAATGGCTGGCGAGACCCAGAAATTCGTATTCTGGCAGTTACTCGGGCTCGCGCCGGTGGCTGTCTTTCTGATCGTCGGCGCGACCCTGCTCATCCGGCGCCCGATATCCCAGATCGAGACGGCCATCCGGCGACTCGGGGAAGGAGGATTCGACTCGAAGATCAGCGTAAAGGGACCGGCCGACCTGGAGTCTCTGGGCCGTCAGCTCGACTGGCTGCGTCTGCGGCTGCTCGACCTGGAGGAGCAGAAATCACGCTTCCTTCGACATGTGTCGCACGAACTGAAGACGCCGCTGACCGCCCTGCGGGAGGGTGTGGAGCTGCTGGCCGACGAGGTGACGGGAAAGATGACGCCCGGTCAGGTCGAAATCGCGAGGATCTTGAGACAGAACACCCTGCGCCTGCAGCGCCTGATCGAAGACTTGCTAAACTATCACAGCGCCCAATTTCACACCGCTGCGCTCACCCTCACGCGGTTTAATCTGCGGGTTCTCGTTTCCCGGGTTGCCCAGCATCACTCTCTCGCCATGCGCGCCAAGAATCTCAGCCTGAACCTCTCCGCGTCGGACCTCGAGGTGGAAGGGGACGAGAAGAAGATCGAGGCTATTGTGGACAATCTGCTGTCCAATGCAATCAAGTTCTCGCCCGTCGGCGGCACCATCCGGTTCCAGTTGCGTCGCAGAGGGGCGGACGTCGTGGTAGACGTGATGGATGACGGTCCGGGAATCGCTCCGGCCGACAGGGTGCGCGTCTTCGAACCCTTCTATCAGGGCACTGCCCAGTATACGGGAGCTGTCAAAGGCACCGGTCTGGGACTGGCTATCGTCCGAGAGTACGCTCTGGCGCATCATGGGACTGTCGAGGTCATCGATGACGGAAATCCCGGAGCTCATCTGCGCGTGGTCCTGCCGAGCCGGCAGCTGGAGGCCGCGGCTTGAGGTGCCTGATCGCGCCCGCGATGTGTGCGGCGCTGTTCGCCGCCTGCGCCGTCACGCAACCGACGCGCGACCCTGCGCCGCTGCTGCCCCCACCCCAAGTCAAAGCCAGCGATGCCGACCGGCTGCTCAAGTACTATCACCGGGTGTTGTCCTTGAAAGGCGGTGAACTCGCGCGCGAATACGAAAGGGCTCGCCAGGCCTTCGAGCGGGAAGGCTCGGACGTGAATCGTATCCAACTCGCGATGCTGCTTTCTCTGCCAAGCGCGGGTTTTCGGGACGATTCCGCGGCTATCGGCCTGCTGCAACCCGTGCTGAAGGAGCAGCGCGGCGAGGAATCGTCGCTTCGGCCGCTTGCGTTGCTCATGCAGAGCTACATTCTGGAAGTTCGACGCGCCGAAGATGCCTTGCAGACACAGACCTCGAAGCTGCGTGACGAGCAGCGGCGCGGCGAAGCCTTGCAGCAGAAGCTGGAAGCGCTCTTGGAGATGGAAATGAAGATGATCGAGCGGGAGCAATCCGCCCAACCGAAACCCAGATGAACGGCAAAGGCAAGGTACTGATCGTCGACGACGACCCGGATCTGTTGCGGCTGTTGACGTTTCGCCTGGAAGGCGCCGGATATGTCGTGGAGAGCGCGGACAGCGCCGAGCGGGCGCTGGCGCGTCTCGCTGTCTCAGTGCCCCAGGTCGTGATCACCGATCTGCGGATGAGCGGAATGGATGGCATGGCGTTGTTCGAGAACATCCGCAGGAGTCATCCGGCATTGCCGGTCATCATTCTAACCGCTCACGGCACCATCCCGGATGCGGTCGCCGCCACGCAACGTGGTGTCTTCGGCTACCTCACCAAGCCCTTCGATGGCAAAGAGCTGCTGGCTCAGGTGGAGCGGGCGATGAGCGTGAGCGGAGCCCCGGCCCCAAAGGGCGCGGCCGAGACGCAGTGGCGGGCCGGCATCATTACCCGCAGCCCAGTCATGGAAAGCATCCTGAGCAAGGCGAGACTGGTCGCGAACGGCGACGCGAGCGTGCTCATTCGCGGCGAAAGCGGCACTGGAAAAGAGATGCTTGCCCGAGCCATTCATCGCGCAAGCGCCCGATCGGAGAAGATGTTCGTTGCCGTCAACTGCGCCGCCATTCCCGAGCAACTCCTGGAATCCGAACTGTTCGGCCACATGAAGGGTTCATTCACCGGAGCCGCGCGAGACTACAAGGGCTTGTTTCAGGCCGCGGACGGAGGGACTGTGTTTCTTGACGAGATCGGCGACATGCCCATTCCGCTGCAAGTAAAGCTGCTCCGCGTGCTTCAGGAACGCGAGATCCGGCCTATCGGATCAACCCAGACGATTCCGGTCAATGTGCGCATCATCTCCGCTACGCACCGCAACCTGGAAGACGAGATTGCCGCCGGGCGTTTTCGCGAAGATCTCTACTACCGGCTCAATGTGGTCTCCTTCGTCTTGCCTTCGCTCGCTGAGCGTCGAGAGGACATTCCGGCGCTCGCTGCTCATTTCCTTTCGCTGCTTTCAGCCAAGTACAACAAGCCGCTCAACGGCTTTTCCGCAGAAGCGATGGAGGCCCTGGTCAAGGCATCATGGCCGGGAAACATCCGTGAGCTCTACAACGTGGTTGAGCAGGCAGTGGCGCTCGCGACGACCCCGATCATTCCGCCCACCTTGATTGAGCACGCATTGACGGGTCGAACTGCGGAGTTGAGTTCCTTCGAGGCCGCTCGCAGCGAATTCGAAAGGGAGTACCTCGCCAAGCTGCTCAAGATCACCGGAGGCAACGTAACGCAAGCAGCCCGGCTGGCCAAGCGAAACCGAACCGAGTTCTACAAGCTGCTGCAAAGGCATCGGCTGGACCCGAAGATGTTCAAGGCGCTTTAGGGTGGACCGGAGCTTACGGGTCGCTGGACAGCGACACAAAAATCCGTCCATAAAACATACAGTTAAGTCGTACTCCACAGCTCGTGTCGCCAACCGGAGACAAGCGCATATTAGGTTCCTGTCGAGCTTGTGCTAAGAGGTCAATGATTTATCGAGGAATGCTCTGCTGGCATACGGGCTGCTTGCTGCTCTGCCTTGGAACCGAGACTCACGCAGCCGCAGAATGGCCCGAAAAAACAACCTCTTCTATGCCCTGGCAACCAGCGCGGTGTTCTCGGTCGCGACCTTTGGCGTGGTCGGCATCGCCGCAATTACAGGCCACCTTCGGGTCGGAGATGCCGAAGTGGATCGCTTGTTTGTAGCCGATCCTCGTCCGCTGAGCCACGCGTATGTGGCCATTCCGCTTGAGCGCCAAGCCCGCCCGCTGCATGTCGGTCTGACTCGTCAGCCCGACGAGGCATCGCCAGCGGCAAGCCGAGCATTTGCCTTGCGGCTTGGCGAGCGCATTGCCGAGCCGACCTGCGCGATATGCGGGGTGGTCAACTCGATCGAACGGGGTAGCGTCAGCCGTTCACGGTCGGCACAGGGGCGCGATATCGACGGCTTCGTGATCACGGTAAAAATGCAGGACGGAACTGTCAGGAAGATCCACGAACTGGAGCGCCCGAGGTATTCCGTCGGTCAGCGGGTCCGCTTTGTGAACGGCTCGATTGTTACTCTGGGATAGACAGGACGTGAACGCATTGCGCGTCTTCGGCAGACGATGGCTCGCGGGACTGGTCGCGCTATCCATGGCCTGCGGTGCGGCGGCGCCTCTTTCATCGGCCGAACTCATCGGCACGGATCAGGTCGCAGCGGCGATGCGCGAAGGCAATGCGCTGCCGCGCGCGCGTATCTCAGCCCTGCTGGAACGACCGGAAGTCCAGGCGGAACTGATCAGGCGTGGTGTGTCCGTCGACGAAGCCCGCAAGCGCGTAGCAGCGCTCACCGACGAGGAAGTCGATCAGTTGGCAGGTGGTGGCATCGAATCTCTGCCGGCCGGTGCTTCAGACGTTTTGGGAGCGATACTGGTGGTCTTCGTCGTCTTGCTGATCACAGACATCTTGGGATTTACTAAAGTATTCAGCTTCACCCGCCCGATGAAATAGTCTCTTGATGCACGGTTGCGTGTTGGGCGTCCGATTTCCTCCCTTATCGGGCGCCCTTTTTTTTCTTTTGGTTGCCTGCTCTGCATCCCCGACCCGGGTGGTGTTGGGGGACCTATCCGCGTCAGACATCCCTCCGCGCATGGAACTGTCCGAGACACCGTTTTTTGCCCAGACCGCTCATCAATGCGGGCCCGCCGCCTTGGCAACGGTGCTGGCCGCTTCCGGTCAACCAGTGAATCCGGACCTGCTCGCGCGGCAGGTCTATCTGCCCCAGCGCAGAGGCAGTCTGCAACTGGAGATGCTCGCCGCGACACGCCGTCACGGTCGCCTTGGCGTGCCTATCGATCCCGAACTCCCCGCGCTTCTGAAAACCATCGCTGCCGGTCATCCGGTCCTTGTGCTGCAGAATCTGTCGCTGCCCTGGCTTCCGCGTTGGCACTACGCAGTGGTCATCGGCTATGACTTGGATTCGGGCGAGTTGATACTTCGCTCCGGCGGCAATCCCCGTCTGGTGGTGTCGTTGCTCGCTTTCGAACGAACCTGGGTTCGATCAGGGCGCTGGGCTATGGTGGCCTTGAGCCCAGGAGCTCTCCCCCCGACTGTGAACGAGAAGGAGTATCTCACCGCCGCACTGGCTTTCGAGAAACTGGGTAAGCCAAGCGCCGCGCTGCAGGCTTACGACGCAGCAGTGCGCCGCTGGCCCGCCAGCGTCGCGTTCTGGATGGGTTTAGGGAACGCCGCCTACAACCTGCACGATTGGTCGCGCGCCGAACAGGCCTACCGCCGGGCTGCGGCAGCACCCGGTGACCCGGTTCCCGCACTCAACAATCTCGCCCTGGCCCTTGCGGCACAAGGGCGTCGGCGCGAGGCGATCGAGGCTGCCGAGCAGGCCGTAGCCGCTGGCGGCTTTTTCTCGGCGACGGCGCGGGCAACTCTGGCTGAGTTGCGAGCGTCGGCTGGCACCGAAGAATGAAGCGCGCCACGGTGCTGCTCGGCGTCGCGCTTACGCTGGGTGCTTGCTCCACGGGGAAGGAAGCCAACAAGGTAAACCTTGAGGGGTACCCGCCTGCGTTTCGCGCGGGTTACATCGACGGCTGCAACAGTGCCCGCCGTCTTGCTGGAACCGTTCGCGACGAGCACCGATTCAGGACAGACCCGATGTACGCTACCGGATGGCGCGACGGGCTTGACATCTGTAGGGCAGAGAAGAAAAGGTAGTGCGCCGATGGCAAGTCGCGCTTACCGCCTTCTTGTCTTCGACGATCAGCGGCTGAAGGCGGCCCCGCAGCCGGACCCTGCTGCACCCGTGAACAATCTCTTAGAATAGCGCGCATTCGCCGGTCCGCCCGCACCCGTCCCGCGCCAGAGGAAGAACCAGATGAACGCGCCAATGACTCGCCCCGAGTTCCGCTGGGATGACCCGCTGCTCTTCGATGAGCAGCTCACGGAGGAAGAGCGCATGGTGCGAGACTCGGCGCGCGCCTATTGCCAGGAAAAGCTCATGCCCCGCGTGCTCGAGGCGCATCGCCACGAGCGATTTGACCGGGAGGTATTCCGCGAGATGGGGGCACTGGGGTTTCTTGGGTGCACCCTGGAAGGCTACGGTTGCGCAGGCGTGAACCATGTCTGCTACGGGCTCATCGCCCGTGAGATCGAGCGGGTGGATTCCGGTTATCGCTCCATGATGAGCGTTCAATCGAGCCTGACCATGTATCCGATTTATGCCTACGGCACGGAGTCGCAACGCCGTAAGTATCTGCCCGGCCTTGCCAAGGGCGATCTGCTGGGTGCTTTCGGTCTGACCGAACCGGATTACGGATCCGACGCCGGTAGCATGATTTCGCGGGCGAGAAAGGTCGATGGCGGGTACGTGCTGAGAGGCGCGAAGATGTGGATCACCAACGCCCCGGTCGCCGACGTGTTCGTCGTGTGGGCCAAGGACGACGCCGGCATTATTCGCGGCTTCATCCTAGAACGGGGAATGAAGGGCCTGTCCACGCCGAAGATCGAGGGCAAGTTCAGCCTGCGCATCTCCATTACCGGTGAAGTGGTCATGGAAGACGTGTTCGTTCCGGGCGAGAACCTTCTTCCCAACGTGGAAGGGCTTAAAGGCCCCTTCGGTTGCCTGAACAAGGCGCGCTACGGAATTGCCTGGGGGGCCCTCGGAGCGGCCGAATTCTGCTGGCACGCCGCCCGCGAGTACACACTGAACCGCAAGCAGTTCGGTCGCCCTCTGGCGGCGAATCAGCTCGTGCAGAAGAAGCTGGCCGACATGCAGACCGAGATCACCCTCGGATTGCAGACAGTATTACGCGTCGGCCGCCTGATGGATCAAGGTCGTGCGGCTCCCGAAATGATCTCGCTGGTCAAGCGCAACTCGTGCGGAAAGGCCCTGGAGATTGCGCGCCTGGCGCGCGACATGCACGGCGGAAACGGCATCGCGGACGAATACCACGTCATCCGCCATGTCATGAATCTCGAAGCGGTCAACACCTACGAAGGCACGCACGACATCCATGCCTTGATTCTCGGCAGGGCTCAAACCGGCATCCAGGCATTCACAGCGTGAGGTCAAGCGCCGCCGTTGTAGCCTGAAGCAAGGGCGGGCGCGCGGTTTGACTTCCCGCACGTGCCTTGGCGAAAGCGGGCGTTTGCGCTCGGCGATGGGTTCAACCACGCGAGCACGAGCGGCGCGCTGACTACACGCAGCGGCCGCCGTCGACTTCGAGGCAGGCGCCGGTGATGAACTCCGCTTCGTCCGAGGCGAGATACAGGCAGGCATTGGCCACGTCGAGGGGCGTGCTCAAGCGTCCGAGGGGAATCGTGGCAATGAACTTGGCACGCAGTTCCGGGGTATCCGCTCCCATGAACTGCGCAAGCAGCGGCGTGTCGCCTGCCACCGGATTGACCACGTTCACCCTGATCTTGTCCGGCGCGAGCTCGACCGCCATCGCGCGGCTGGCGATGATGGCCGCACCCTTGCTTGCGTTGTACCACACGAGCCCCGGGCGCGGTCGCACTCCCGCCGTCGAGGCAATCGTGATAAAAACCCCGCCGCCACGTCGGCGAAACACAGGCACCACGTGTCTCGCGCTCATGTACAGGCTCTTGACGTTGACGGCGAACACTCGATCGAACTGCTCTTCAGTCACGTCGGTCAGCGGCTGATTGCGGTGTGTCGTGCCGGCGTTGTTAACCACGATGTCAAGGGCAGCGAAGGTATCCAGAGTACCCTGGACGAGCCGCTCCCAATCGCTGCTCTTCGAGACGTCACCCTGGATGAACTTCGCGCTTGCGCCGGCGGCATTGATTTCGCCGACCACGCGCTCGCCGCCTTCGGGACGCAAATCGTTCACGACCACGCGGCATCCTTCCCGTGCAAAGCGCCTTGCGATACCTTCCCCAAAACCCGAACCGCCGCCGGTGACAATAGCGGTCTTACCTTGAAGTCTCATCCCGCCGACCTCCCTGCATGCGAACTCGATCAAAAAAACTGGGAGCCCCTCGGGCTCCCAGTCAGAACTCCTGCGCCCTGCGCGTCAGGCGCGCGCCGGCACGCACACCTGCTGATTGCCGTCGGCCGACACTTCCTTTGCTTCCTTCGATCCGACGGCGGACAGCTCCACGCCGTGACGAACCGCGGTCATTTCCGCCAGTATCGACACGGCAATCTCAGGCGGGGTCTTGCTGCCTATCCGCAGTCCCACCGGCCCGTACAGGCGCGAAAGCTCCGCCTGCGAAAGGTCGAACATCGCCAGACGCTCACGGCGCTTCTTGGTGTTGAGCCGCGAGCCGAGCGCGCCCACATAGAACGCGGGCGACTTCAACGCCTCGATCAGCGCCAAGTCGTCCAACTTCGGGTCGTGCGTCACCGCCACGACCGCGCTGCGCGAGTCCAAGTTCATGGCCACGACCACGTCGTCGGGCATACCGCGGTCGAGCGCCACCCCTTGCACGTCCCAGGTGCTGGCATATTCTTCGCGCGGATCGCACACAGTTACCTGATAGTCGAGCGCCTGAGCCATCTGCGCGAGATACTTGGACAGTTGTCCGGCCCCGATAACGAGCAGTCGCCAGCGAGGTCCATGCACTGTCCGCAGGACCTTCCCATCGAAGCTCAGCTCGTCGCTGCGCGAGGCCGGTGCCAACGTGACCGCGCCAGTATCGAGATCGAGCGTGCGCGCCACCAACTGATGCTGTTCGACGCGCGTCAGCAGTTCTCCGTGCGTTGCCTTGTCGACTATCGGCTCGAGAACGAGTTGCAGGCGTCCGCCGCACGGCAAGCCGAAGCGCAGCGCGTCTTCCTTGGTGATCCCATAAACGGCCGTCTCGGGTCTTCCCGCGGCGAGCGACTTGTTGCGGATCCGCGCGATCAAATCATCCTCGACGCAGCCACCGGAGACCGAGCCTGCGACAAGCCCGTCGTCGCGCACCGCGAGCATGGAACCCGGCGGTCGGGGTGAAGACCCCCAAGTTTCGACTATTGTTGCCAACACTACGCGATGCCCGCTACCGAGCCAGTCGACGCTGCTTTTGAGAACCTGAAGATCGACGCTGTCCATGGACGGGGATCGTTCTATCCGCACAGGAATAGCGATTTTAGAACGTGTATGCGGTGAAGGCTACCGAAAAGAAAGCGGGCTGGAGCTATCGACACGCCGGTCATGCCGAGCCGTTTCTAGCAACGGGCCCTGCGAAGCGGCGTCGAGCCGCTCAAGACCTTTGCCCGCAAGGGCATGCCCTATCTGCGCGGCTTCCTGGCGCGCTGCCGTTGGCCGCTGGCTACCAACCTCGTGGAAGGCAGCAAAAAAAAGACCCCCCAGCGTAACCCCGCTGGGGGGTCATTCCGGACTGCCGTCGACCGCTCTATGTCAGCGGCGGGGTGCGAAGCCTCACGACGCGCGGATGTTCTCCGGCGTGAACGGCAACACCCGACAGCGCTTACCGCAGGCGGCGAAGATCGCGTTGCCGATGGCCGGCTGCACCACCGCCGTGCCGGGCTCGCCCAATCCGCCCGGAACGCTGTCGCTCTTGATGAAGTGAATGTCGAGCACCTTGGGCGCTTCGTTGATGCGCGCTACGCGGTACATGTCGAAGTTGTTCTGCTCGACCGCACCGTTCTTCACCGTGATCTCACCCCACATGCACGCGGACTGACCAAAGTTGATGGTCGACTGCATCTGCGCGAGGGCCTGATCGGGGTGAATCAGCGTACCGGCGTCGACGACCGCCGTCACCTTGTCGATGATCACATCGTAGTTCGGAGTCACGGTCACCTCCGCGACCATGGCGATCACGGTGTTGTAGCCCTCCATCACCGCCACGCCCATGCCGCGCCCAGCCGGCAACTTCTTGCCCCACCCCGACTTGCTGCGGACCTCTTCCAATACGCGTTTCATCCGCGCGCCGACCGGCACGCCGGCCGACAGGCCCGACCACTGGTGCTTGGTAGAGCCCATGTCTAGCATGTCCAGGCGATACTGAAGCGGATCCTTGCCGGCCGCATGCGCCATCTCATCGACGAAGCACTCGAGCGCCACCGCGTTGAGGTTATGCGAAACCGCACGCCAGTAGCCCGGGGTCACGCCTGTGTCGTGCATCTGGTACGTGAACTTCAGGTTCGGAGTTTCGTACGGATAGTTGTCGATCCCCTCCACCGCGAACGGATCGATACCGTCCTTGACGATGCTCGGGAACAGACGCGCCGAGATCGAGGGGCTGGTGGAATGGAAACGCATGGCAACAGGCTTGCCATTGGCGTCCAGACCCGCGGTCAGCTGGTAGATGCCGGCCGGACGGTAGGAGTCGTGCATCATGTCGTCCTCGCGGCTCCAAACCATCTTCACGGGTGCTCCGACCGCTTTCGAGATCTCTGCAGCGTCGATCGCGTAATCGACCTCCACGCGCCGGCCAAATCCGCCTCCCAGGAAGGTGGTAATCACCTCCACCTGCTCTGGCTTGAGACCGGTCGCCCCGGCGACCACGTGCGGAATCAACTGCTGGAACTGCGTGGGCGTGATGATGATCGCCTTGTCCGCACGCACGTCCGCGGTCGTGTTCATCGGCTCCATCGGCGAATGTGACAGGAATGGTAGGCGGTATTCGGCCTTTACCGTCTTGACGGCAGTGCCCATGCCCGCGTCCACATTTCCCGCCTCACGGAATACCGCACCGGGCTGCTTGGATGCCTCCTCGAGGCCGCCCCACACCTTGACCATGTCGAGATCGGCGTTAGGACCCGCATCCCAGCGAATCAGCAGCAGATCCTTGGCCTTCTTCGCCTGCCAGTAGGAATCGGCCACCACTGCCACACCGCGGCTGTACTGCACCACTGCGCGCACGCCCGGCATGGCCTTCGCCCGGGAATCGTCGTAGGAGGCCACCTTGCCACCGATCATCGGCGGCATGGCCACCGCAGCGTAGAGCATGCCGGGGACCCGCGTGTCGATGCCGAACTGCGCGGTGCCCTTGACCTTGGCTTCAGTGTCCAGACGCTTGATCTTGGTGTTGCCGACGTACTTGAACTGGCTCGAGGGCTTGAGCGGAACGTCTTTCGGCACTTCCATCTGCGCCGCCTTTGCCGCGAGCTGCCCATAATTCGCGCGTTTGCCGCCCGGGCCGGTAACCGCGCCGTTCGCGGCCTTGCATTGCGAGGCGTCCACGCCCCACATGTCGGCCGCAGCGGCAACCAGCATCATGCGGGCCGAGGCGCCGGCCTTGCGCAGCTTCTCCCACGCATCCCGGACCGAGGTCGACCCGCCGGTGATCTGACCACCGAGCAGCGCGTTGATATAAACCTCGGCAGGCGGCGCGAACTCGACCTTGATCTTGTTGATGTCGACTTCGAGTTCTTCGGCCACGAGGATGGGCATCGACGTATAGACGTCCTGACCCATTTCGGACCGTGCCACCATGATCGTGATGGAGTTGTCCAAACCGATGCGAATCCAGGCATTGGGGCTTGCGTAGCCGCCACCTGCATCCGCACGCGCTACGCGCGGGCCGGTGGGCAGATAGAAGCCGAGCGCGAGTCCACCGGCAACCGCACCACTGACCTTCAGGAAATCACGACGAGCTTCGTTCTTCACGATGTTTTCCATATGTCATCTCCCCCTTATGCCATCTTCGCGGCGGCCTTGATGGCGGCGCGAATGCGCGGATAGGTGCCGCAGCGGCAGATGTTGCCGGACATCCAGGCATCGATATCCTCATCGGTGGGATTCTTGTTGACGGCGAGCAGCGCGGCGGCCTGCATCATCTGGCCCGGCTGGCAGTAACCACACTGCGGCACGTCGAGCGCGACCCAGGCACGCTGCACTTTGTGACTTCCACCCAGTCCCTCGATAGTGGTTACTTTCTGACCGGCGACCGAACCGATCTGTGTCTGACAGGAGCGAATCGCCATGCCATTCAGATGCACCGTACAGGCGCCACACAAAGCCTTGCCGCAGCCGAACTTGGTGCCGGTCATACCCAGTGTGTCGCGGAGAACCCAAAGCAGTGGTGTGTCAGGCGGGACGTCTACGCTCGTTTGTTTTCCGTTTACTTGAAACGAGATCTTCATTGCAAAACTCCCCCTTTCGAGCAGTTTTTTAAGGGAATGTAACGTTAGAAGTTACGCGCGGAAAATACACCAAGGCCCACACTGTTTCAACCCCTCATAAGGCTTTGTTGATGTTTTAAAAAAAGCGCGCGAGCGAAGATTTTCGGAGGCCGGAAAGCACCGACCTCGACCGGCAGCGAAAGATAACCTTTTTGCGCTCAAATTCATCGCGTTCGCAGTCGAACTTCAAGCGAGCTCGAATGATGCGATGCACAAGCGCCTCAGACGATTTCGCCCCCCGGTGCTGCGTACGCACGCGAAGAACGCAATACGAAGCGCGGATCAACGGTGATCATACTTGCGCAGTTCGAGCTTGGCGATCTGATTGCGGTGCACCTCATCCGGACCATCGGCCAAGCGCAGGGTGCGATTCCAGGCCCACATCCAGGCAACGGGGAAATCGTCGCTCACCCCACCGCCGCCATGCGCCTGGATCGCCCAGTCGATGATCTGCTGGGCCATGTTCGGCGCGAGCACCTTGATCATCGCGATCTCGGCCCGCGCCTCCTTGTTGCCGACGGTATCCATCATGTAGGCGGCCTTGAGCACCAGCAGCCGCGCCTGCTCGATCATGATCCGCGCCTCGGCGATGCGCTCGTGCCAGATTGTCTGTTCGGCCACCGGTTTGCCAAATGCGACGCGCGTCTTCAGTCGCCTGCACATCAGTTCCAGCGCCCGCTCCGCCTGGCCGATGATGCGCATGCAGTGATGGATGCGCCCCGGTCCCAGCCGCCCCTGGGCAATCTCGAACCCGCGCCCTTCGCCCAGCAGCAGGTTGGTCGCCGGTACGCGCGCGTCCTGCAGCAGCACTTCCATGTGGCCGTGCGGCGCGTCGTCGTAGCCGAACACAGACAGGTGTCGCGTGATAGTGACGCCCCTGGTGTCTCGCGGGACGAGAATCATCGACTGCTGCATGTGCCGTTCGGGATGGTCCGGATTGGTCTTGCCCATCAGGATGAAGATCCTGCAACGCGGGTCGCCCGCGCCCGAGGACCACCACTTGCGGCCATTGATGACGTACTCGTCGCCCTTGCGCTCGATACGGCACTGGATGTTGGTCGCGTCGGATGAGGCGACGTCCGGCTCGGTCATGAGGAACGCCGAGCGGATCCTGCCGTCAAGCAGCGGCTCGAGCCATTGCTTCTGCTGCTCGGGCGACCCGTAGCGCAGCAGCACCTCCATGTTGCCGGTGTCCGGTGCCGAACAGTTGAACACCTCCGGCGCCCAGCTCACGCGGCCCATGATCTCGCATAACGGCGCATACTCCAGGTTGGTCAGCGCCCCGCCGTGCTCCTTCGGTCGCCACAGGTTCCACAAGCCGGCGGCGCGCGCCTTGGACTTGAGTTCCTCGATGACCCGGGTCGGAATCCAGGGGTCACCGCGCTTGCGGTTGTCATCGACTTCCGCAAAGAAGCGATTTTCGTTGGGATAAACGTGAGTCTCCATGAACTCGGCGACGCGCGCCTGCAATTGCTTGACCTTCGGCGAAAAGTCGAAATCCATTGCTCGGTTTCCTTCGTTGAAGGGAACTCCTACTGGACCGCCACCTGTGGCGGCAAAGCTGAGCGATTCTACCGCGACGCTCCCATCACTCCGCCACCGGTCTCGAGCGGCGGCGTCTGCTCGTAGCGGCGGATGGCCGCCTTGAGAAAATCAGGCACGGGCCTGGCGCGCCGCGCCGACGGATCGGCGCTCACGTAGACCAGCCCACCACTGACTAGCAACAGGTCTCCCCGATAGATCTCGAGCGCGAACTCCAGGCTGGTGTGGCCGATCCTGGGCACTCGCACGCAGACGTCGAGCTCGTCGTCGTATTGGGCTGGCGAGTGGAATTCGATCTGCGCCGTTCTGGCGTACAGATCCAGGCCTGCGGCAAGCAGGTCCTCCATGGGATACGGGTGGCCGAGGGCGCGATAGTATTCGGTCACTCCGACATCGAAGTAGGTGAGGTAGTGCCCGTTGAAAACGATGCCCTGCCTGTCCACCTCCGCCCAGCGCACGCGCAGGCGATGCGCGAAGCGGAATTGCGATCTCGCCACGCTGACCTCCTCGAATCCGGTCCAAAACTCCGAATCTTGCGGAAGTTCGGCACGCGCCCGTCTCAGGTGTAACGGCGTGTGACCCACTCCGCAACCAGCACCGGCTTGGCGGTGCCTTCACGCTCCACCTTTACGTCCCAGGTGATCTGGGCACCGCCCTCGATGTGCTCCAGCTCCTTCACGGCGAAGCGCGCGCGCAGCCTCGATCCCACGGGGACTGGCGCCGTGAAGCGCAGCCGGTTGAGCCCGTAGTTCACGCCCAGCTTCGAGCCGCCGAAGATCACCGCATCGTTTAGAAAGCGCGACAGCAGAGACAAGGTTAAAAACCCGTGCGCGATCGTCGTCCCGAAGGGCGATTCGCGCTTCGCCCGTGCCGCATCGACGTGAATCCACTGATGGTCCCCGGTGGCCTCGGCGAACTTGTCGATCATCTGCTGTGTCACCTCGACCCAGTCGCTCACCGCCAGTTGCGCCCCTACCGACTGCTCGAGCTGTTCCAGGCTGCTGAGTTCCACTCGCGGCATCGCGCGCTCCGTCAAGAACGGTCCCGACCGCGATTGTAATCACCGGCCCGCGGCTGCACCCAGCGCGATGCGGCGCGAACCCGCGCAACCGCGCTGCGGCTCCCGCTCCGTTTGTCTGCCGCGGCCGCCTCGCGGACAATTGAGTCCCTTGGCGCGGGAGGAACCGAATGCAGATCGGAATGATCGGTCTAGGCCGGATGGGAGCAAACATGGCGCGGCGCCTGGCCCGTCGCGCAGTCGAAGTGGCCGCCTACGACATGAGCCCGGTGGCCCGTAGCGCCATCGAGCGCCAGGCGGCCGTCACCACCCATCCGGATCTACGGGCTCTGGTCGGCTCGCTTGCCACGCCGCGCGTGCTCTGGCTCATGCTGCCCGCCGGAGATCCGACCGAGCGTGTGCTCGAAGAACTGGCCACGCTGTGTGCGCCCGGGGACGCGCTCGTCGACGGCGGCAATGCCCATTACAAGGATTCCATGCGCCGGCACCGCTGGCTCGCGGGGCGGGGTGTGCGCTTCATCGACGCCGGAGTCTCCGGGGGGATATGGGGCCTGGAGAAGGGTTATGCCCTCATGCTGGGCGGAAGCCGCGACGCGGTCGCGCTGATCGAGCCGTTCGTGAAGCTCCTCGCCCCGACACCCGACGCCGGCTGGGTGCACTGCGGGCCAGCGGGTGCCGGTCACTTCGCGAAGATGATCCACAACGGCATCGAATACGCGATGATGCAGGCATACGCCGAAGGCCTGTCGATCCTCAAGGCGAAGACCGAGTTCGATTTTGACCTGGCCGCGCTCGCCGAATGTTGGCGGCACGGCAGCGTCGTGCGCTCCTGGCTGCTCGATCTCATCGTGGATTTTCTGCGCCGCGAGCCGTCGCTGGAAGCGATCAAACCGGTCGTGGCGGATTCCGGAGAGGGGCGCTGGAGCGCGATCGAGGCCGTCGAGCTCGGGGTGCCCGCGCCGGTCATGAGTCTGGCGTTGATGGCGCGCTTCACGAGCCAAGGTAAAGGCGACTACGCCGCGCGGCTGCTCGCGATGATGCGCGCCGGCTTCGGCGGTCACACGATCCAGCACGCGCGCGACGAATGATCGTGGTGCTCATGGGCGTGGCCGGCTGCGGCAAGACCACCCTGGGGAAGTTGTTGTCTGCGCGGATTGGCTGGCCGTTCTTCGACGCCGACGACTATCACCCGGCGGCCAACATCGAAAAGATGCGCAGCGCGATTGCGCTCACCGATGAAGACCGCCGGCCCTGGCTCGATCGCCTGAACGCGCTCCTAGCCGAACAGCAGGCCGCGAGGCGCGACGTGCTGCTCGGATGCTCGGCCCTCAAGCAGAAATACCGCGACCGCCTGGCCGCAGGCTTGACCGACGTGCGCTGGGTGCATCTGAAGGGCGACTTCGGCCTGATCGAAGCGCGCCTGAAGGCGCGCAAAGGACACTACATGCCGCCGACGCTGCTTGCTTCCCAGTTCGCCGCGCTCGAGGAACCGGTCGAAGCGATCGTGCTGGACGTCGCTGCCTCCCCCGAGGAACTCATGCGTCAACTGCTTGGTCGGCTGGGCCTGCGTCAGCCTTTGTAGGTCCTGACCACGGCCTCGGTGGCACGGGCGAGAAGGAACTGGTCGCTGGTGACTGCGACAAAAAGGGCTCCCTGCTCGATCCACTTCCTGGCATCCGCCTCCACGAAGGACAGGATTCCCGGCGCTTTGCCGGTCGCCAGGATTCGCCTGATCGCGTCGGCCATCGCCGCTTGCACCTCGGCGTGGCCCGGGTTGCCGAGGTGACCGAAATCGGCCGCGAGATCCTGCGGCCCGATGAATATCCCGTCCACCCCGTCGATCGCGGCGATGGCTTCGATCTGGGACAGCGCCGATCGCGTTTCCACCTGCAGGATCAAGCAGATTTCCTCGTCGGCATGCTTGAAGTAGTCGCGGACCCGCCCGAAGCGGTTGGCGCGCGAGTTGGCCGACACGCCACGCACGCCTCGCGGAGGATAGCGCACCGCCGCGACCGCCCGTTTGGCTTCCTCGGCGTTCTGCACGTAAGGCAACAGGAGCGATTGCACGCCCAGATCGAGCAGCCGCTTGATCAGCACGGTGTCGTTCCAGTAGGCGCGCACCAGCGTCGAGACCGGGTAGGGGGCGATCGCGTGCAACTGGTGATGCACCTGCGGCAAGTCGTTGGGTGCGTGCTCGGTATCGATCAGGATCCAGTCGAAGCCCGCCGACGCGCAGATCTCGGCGCAGGCGTGGCTCGCCAGGCTCAGCCAACATCCCACCTGCACGCGTTTGTCCCGCAAGGCGCGCTTGAGCTGATTGAGCGGCATGTCCATGCAGCGTGGCTCCCTTTTTCGGCCAACAAGCCCGCGATTCTACCGACTCCGCTATGATCCGCGCCGTGCGCCGGACTTTTCACTTTCACCCGCGATCATGAAGCTCGAAGGCGTCTTTCCGATCCTGCCCACACCGTTTCACGACGACGAGACGTTCGACCGCGAATCGATGACCGCGGTCGTGCGCTTCATGCGTGAGCTCGGCGTGGACGGCATCACCGTCCTCGGCGTGCTGGGCGAAGCCAGCCGTTTGAGCGATGGCGAGCGCGAGCTGGTGATTCGCACCGCCGTGCAGGCCGCCGACGGGCTGCCGGTCATCGTCGGAGCCAGCGCCGGCGCGACGTACACCGCCCGCGAATTGGCAAAGATGGCGCAATGCTCCGGTGCCTGCGCCGTGATGGTGACGCCGCACGCAGAAGCGGTTCCCAGCGACGAGCGCATCGTGGAGTATTACCGCGGCATCGCGGACGCGATCTCGATTCCCATCGTCCTGCAGGATCATCCGGCTTCAACCCAGGTCCACATGAGCGCGGCGCTGATCGCGCGCATCACGGCCGAGGTCCCGGCGATCGCCGGCATCAAGGAGGAGGCCGTTCCAACGGCACCCAAGATCCGCCAGCTGCGCGGCCTTCTCAAGCGGCCGCTGAAAATTCTCACCGGGCTGGGAGGGCTCTACGCGCTGTTCGACCTGGAAGCGGGATCGGATGGCTTCAACACCGGTTTCGCCTTCCCGGAGGCGCTGATGGCCATGCACCGCGCCTCCAGGGCGCAGGACTGGGTGCGTGTGCGTTCGATCTACCGGCGTTTTCTGCCGCTCATCGTCTTCGAGCAACAACCGGGAGTGGCGATCCGCAAGGAAGTCTTCCGTCTGCGCGGCCTGATCAAGACCGGGCGCGTGCGGCACCCCGGCGCCGGCATCTCGCCGGAGACCTCGGCTCAGTTGCGCGCGCTGCTCGACGAAACCTTGCCCGGTGTCGACCTCGCACGCCCGATCACGGTTGAATAGGCGGACTTCAGAAGCTGTCCAGCTCGGCGGTGCGCTCCTCGTAGGCGCGCAGCAGACAAGGCACGTCGTTGCACACATCGCGCACGTTGGCCTTCCAGTGGCGCTGGGTCGCGAGCAGCTTCTCCAGGCCCACCCCGCGCCGTAACGCTTCGCGAAATGCTCGTGCCATACGCTCGTCGGCGGCGGCCAGCCGGTCGTTGGAGCACACCAGCCGGTCAGGGTTGTTCGCCGGCTTGCTGCAGTCGATGACGGCCTGCGCGCAGAGCGCAGCCATCGCCACGGCGGCAGTGAAAACAAGCGGCATGATGCGCATCTGCGCGATCGCCCTCCGGCTCACTTCAATACTCTCGAATCGCGACCGCGCCCACGCCCCAGTCCGGGCTGCCGTCCGAAAGCCCCTGCACGACGTAGCCCTGTACCCGCCAGTAGCGATCCCTGCGATAACCGACGAACCCCAAGAGCTCCCGCTGGGGCTCGCCGCCCGCGATCACCCGCTGCCGGAAGTCGAAGCTGGCGCCAATGCTCACCGCCTCGTCGATCTGATACACCGCGCCGAACGATCCGTAAAATACGTTGCGCAGCGTCACGCCTGGAGGATCGCCGAGGATGGTGTAGCCAAGGGTGAGCAGACCGGTCGTATCGGGCGCAATCGGTTTGTAGAAATCGACCTGCCCGGCGAGATCCACCTCCCCGGTTCCCAGGCCGCGGCTTTCGCTGGCGGTGGGCAGCTTGACCTTGCCGGTCAGATCGATGATGGGCGCCGGGCCGCCACCGGGAGACAGGTTATACGTTGCGGATCCGACGCCATCGCCGATGCCGGACTCTTCTCGCCGCGCCTTGCCCGTCCGGCCCTGCACGTTGCCCAGCTCCGGGACTACACCGCCAGGACCCTCGATGCTGACCCAGGGGAGCGTGGCGCGGAAAGTCCACCGGCCCGTGTCGTAGCGGGCGGTGAGCGGAACATAGAGAATCTCGGTCTCCTGCGGGTTGCCGTAATCGCCCTCGCTGTAGTCAAACCCCAGCGTCCATCCCCATTGTCCGTCCTGCCGCGCAAGCGCCCCGGCCGAACAGGTAATCAAGCAAAGACCCACCAACAAGATGCGTTTCTTGTTCATTCTTGACCTCGAAAGCGAAGCGGCAGGCTGATGCCTGCCGCGCTGGGCAATTGTAGCCCGCAACCGCTCTCGCGCTTCCGAGCCTGCTCCCCTGGCCGGTGCATCGCCGGGCTGCCATGATGACCCTATCGATACAGGCGCTCCGGTCGATCGACTCGCTGGGGCCGGGGCCGATGTTGCGTCCCGATCGAGTGGTCCACGATCTCCACATCACGGCGCTGCCACCGCGACGCGATCGCCATCCTGGCCGCCGCGTCCTCCGCGCTGGACAGGCTCACCGCCTCGCCCAGCGGGAAGCCAAGCGCCTGCGCCACCTCGCTCCACAGCATCCCGCGCGCGCGCAGATTGAGCACGCCAGGCAGCGTCACCCATTCTCCGGCAACGACGACATCCCCGCCGGCCATGGCCGCGGCGATCTCCTGCGCATCGGGATCGAATAATCCATGCAGCGTGAGGTTGGTCTGCGCCAGCGAGAGCGCAAGGGACACGTTGCCGTACCCCAGCGGACCGGTGGCCGGCGCAAAACGAACGACTGACTCGTCGCGTCCGGTGAGGATGATTTCTCCGCCGCTTCGCAGTCCTTCGACCAGAGCGATGGCGTTGTCCGCCGAACCGGCAAACTCGGCGAACTCCTCGACGATGGCTGAGGGAGCCAGTCTGGCCGCCATGTCACCCTCCTGCGCCGCGTCTTGAGCCCGCAGCCCGCCGCACAGGATCATTGCAAACCCCACCGAAGCCACGATTACCGATGGACGCATGGTCGCCACCTTGTCGTTCGTGCGTGTCCCCGGGCGGTTTGCACGATCCGTACCAGTCTGCTCTGCGGCCGGATTCGGCCGGCGCGCGCGGACCAATAACTCATTGGCGCTTCGAGGATCGGATTCGGGCAGCCGCACATCGTGGCATGTTCGGCCGTGCGCCGAGCCGCGCGCCGTTCGGGGCCGCTTCCGCGTCCGGGGCGCGTCGCATCGTCGCCGGCCAGCGACGCGCCGCTAGGCGATGAGGCGTTCGCCCGCGAGCTTCGGGACCACCGACAAGCGTCCAAGCTCCGCAGCGAAAAGCACCTCGTGCTCGAGGCCTCGTTCGATCATCATGCGCCCCACGCGCGAGCGCAGCAAAGCCGCTTGCGCCGGCTCCGCGCGGAACACCGCGCGAGCGGCGAGCGCCGCGTCGGAAAAAGTGTCCGAATCCGCCTTCAGGCTGCGCATGAGCAGATCGACCAGATATCCCGCTCCGTAGATATCTTCCAGATTCGGTGTTCCCATAGAGCCGGAACAGATCAGCAGGATGGTCTTGCCGGGATGGGCTTCGACCAGCTTGGCGACCAGCGCCTCGCCGTTCAGCAGGGCACCCGCGTAGACGTGCTCGGCTCGCGACGCCTGCCTGAGCGCCACGGTACCGTTCGTCGTCGAGTAGATCAGCTTGCGCCCTGCCAACGGTTCTCTGGTGAGGGCCAGCGGTGTGGGTGGTGCGAAGCCCGGCAGCGTTACCGCGTACAGCTCGCCGGCGAGGATATAGCTGTCATCGGCGTGCTTTTGCGCCTCCGCCTTGGCACCCGCCTCGTCGAGTGTCGGGATGACCTCCTGCGATCCGTGGGCGAGTGCGGTGACGATGGTCGACGTGGCGAAGAGCACATCGAGCACGACGGCGACCTTGCCCTCGAGCCGCTCGTGCTCGAGGTCTTCCTTGCGGAACAGGACGTGGACTTTGTGGCGAAAGTGCTCGCTCAACTCAGGCTCCGGGGTTGCGCCGGCCGAACAGGCCGTAGCCTTCCATTGTCATCACGGTCTCGGCGCGCTGATTGACCACTTCCCACAGGAACTTGACGATGCCCATGTCCGGTCTGCTTCGGGAAGCGCGCGATTCGAGCGTCGTACGGTGCGTGGTGATGACGTCGTTGGGTCTCACCGGCTTGAGCCACTTCAAATTGTCGATCCCGGGAGAACCCATGCTGGCGGATTGCAGCAGATAGCTGTCGCACATCACGCGCATCACCAGCGCGCAGGTATGCCAGCCGCTGGCGATCAATCCGCCGTAGACCGACTCCTTCGCCGCGCGCTCGTCCACGTGAAACGGCTGCGGGTCGTACCTGGAAGCGAACTCGATGATTTCTTCCCGGGTCACGCGTTTCGAACCGAGCACGACCTTCTCTCCGATCTTGAAATCCTCCCAGTAGTACTTGCAAGCCAAGCCGGCCTCCTCCTTGGATGCCCGACAAGCAAACGGCGCAACGGCCGAAGATGCCCGACGGGTTGCTACCGCCATCAGACCTGTCTACCCGAACCGGTTCTGCGCGCAGTCGGATTGCCGCGCCCCGTGTCTCGTCACTTGTTCGGTTTGTCGTACCGGTACCAGCCACGGCCGGCTTTCTTGCCGTTGTAGCCAGCCTGCACCATCTGTTTGAGCAGCGGACGGGGCAGGAAGCGCGGCCCGTAGGCCGCGTGCAGAATCTGCTGCACCTGCAGGCACAAACTGTTGGTCACCGCGTCCGACAATTCGAACGGCCCTACCGGATGGCCCAACCCCAGCTTGCACGCGAGATCGATCTCTTCCGGCGTGGCTACACCCTCCTCCACGAGCCGCACCGCTTCGATCATGAACGCATGCAGAATGCGATTGACGGCGAACCCGACGACGTCCTTGACCTTGATGGGTGTCTTGCCCGCCTCACGGCAGACCGTCATTGCCGTCTCGACGGTGGAGGCCGCGGTATCCAGCCCGGCGATGACCTCCACCAGCTTCATCCGTGACACCGGAGAGAAGAAGTGCATGCCCAGGAACTTGAGCCTGCGCTCGGGCCGCACATACGAGGACAGCCCGCTGATGGAAATCGTGGAAGTGTTCGTCGCGATCACGCAGTCCCGACCGACGATCGTGTCGAGCCCGCGCAACACCTCGGCTTTTGCTTCTTCCTTCTCGAATACCGCCTCGATCACCAGGTCCCGGTCCGAAAAGGCGGCCAGATCGACGGTCGTACGGATGCGCTCGAGCGTCGGCTCCACCTCTGACCGCTGGTAGAAGCCCCGTCCGACGCCTCTCTCCAGGATGCCCGCGATGTTCTCCCGCGCACGCTTCAGAGTGTCTTCGGTCGTATCGCTGAGCAGCACTTCCTTGCCCGCGAGCGCGAACACCAGAGCGATCTCCGAGCCCATCAGCCCGGCACCGACGACACCGACTTTAGCGATCACGGGGAACTCCTTGGCTTGCCTTGACGCCCTTGCCCCTCCGGAAGGAGATCTCGGGACGAGAAAGTCAGATCTGCTTCCAGGTGCTGCGCGGACGCAGAAACTGCGATCCCGACACCTCGTCTTCTCTGAGTTCGGCGAACTGGCGGCGCTGCCAGGCGCTGTCTCCGAACAGAATGTCGATCGCCATGAGCCGCTTGAAATAATGGCCCACCGCCAGCTCGTCGGTCATGCCCATGCCACCGTGCAACTGGATCGCCTGCTGAGCGACGAAACGTCCGGCGCGCCCGATGAACTCCTTGGCGGCGGTGACCGCCCGCCGGCGCTCGTATCGGTCGGTCGCATCGACTTTCCCGGCCGCCAGCATCGCCATGGAGCGCGCCTGCTCGACCTGGATCAGCATGTCAACCGCCCGGTGCTGCAGCACCTGGAAGCAGCCGATCGGCACGCCGAACTGCTGGCGCGTCTTGAGGTATTCGACCGTCATCTCGTGCAGCCTGGACATCGCGCCCACGGCCTCGGCGCACAGCGCCGCCATGGCCCGGTCGACCACCCGCTCGATCAACGGCAAGGCGCCGTCGAGCGTGCCGATCACCGATTCCGGCCCCACGCGCACGCCGTTCAGCTGCACATCCAGGGCGCGCGTGCCGTCGATCAGCGGATATTCCTGGCCAGCCAGGTTCTCCTCGCTGCATTCGACGACGAACAGGGTCACGCCGCCGGGATCGTCGTCGGAGCCGGAGGTTCGCGCCGATACGATCAACTTTTCGGCAACCGGTCCGTGCAGCACCAAGGTCTTCTCGCCGGTCAGGATCCAGTTGTTCCCGTCCGGCGTCGCCCGCGCGGCGACGTGATTCAGCGCATAGCGTGAACCGGGCTCGAAGTGCGCGAAGGCAAGCAGCATGGTCCCGTCGACGATGCGCGGCAACAGGATCTTCTTTTGCCAGTCTGCGGCCCCGGTTTGGACGAGTCCGCCGGCCAGGACCACCGTCGACAGATAGGGCTCGATCACCAGATGCCGGCCGAACGCCTCCGCCACGAGCATGGTTTCGATCCCCTTGCCTCCGAAACCGCCGTACTCCGCGGGAAGCGACACCCCCAGCAGGCCAAGGGCGGCGAATCCTTCCCAGATCGGCGCGGACATCGTCTGCCGCTCGGCGATCAGCTTGCGCCGCAGATCCAGGGAATAGTTCTTTTCCAAGAACCGTTCGACCGCATCCTTCAGCAGTCGCTGTTCCTCGGTCAGCGAAAAGTCCATGTCGCACTCTTACCAGACGGCCGCGCAGGCACGAAGTAAAACGACTCCCCGGGTTTGTTCATAGCCCCAGGACCTGCTGGGCGATGATGTTGCGCTGGATCTCGTTGGATCCGCCGTAGATCGTCGTCTTGCGATAGTTCAAATAGCGCGCCGCGAGCGCAGCCGCGTAGTCCGGGCCGACCGTGGCGCCGATCCAGTTGTCGCTCCAGGCCATCGGCAGGTACGGCAACGCATAAGGTCCGACCGCCTCCATCTGCAGCTCGGTCAGCGCCTGCTGGATTTCAGTGCCGCGGATCTTGAGGATCGAAGCCTCGGGCCCGGGCGCCTGGCCCGCACGCTCCGCCCCTGCCACTCGCAACACCGTCATCTCCAGCGCCGCGATATCGATTTCCAGCTGCGCGATGCGGTCGCGGAACACCGGGTCGTCGATGAGCCGCCGAGACCCGGCACGCTCGCGTGCGGCGAGATACTTGAGATAGTGCAGCTCGCGCTTCGAGTGGCCGACGCCGGCGATGCCGGTGCGTTCGTGCGAGAGCAGAAACTTGGCGATGCTCCAGCCGCGTCCCTCCTCGCCGACCAGATTCTCGGCCGGGACCTCGACGTCCTGGAACCACACCTCGTTGACCTCGTGCTCGCCGTCCAGGGTGATAATCGGCCGCACCTCGATGCCTTTGGAACGCATGTCGATCAGCAGCATCGAGATGCCTTCCTGCTTCCTTCCAGTGCTGGCGGTGCGCACCAGGCAGAAGATCATGTCCGCCCAATGGGCCTGGGTTGTCCACGTCTTCTGCCCGTTGACGATGTAGGCTGCGCCGCGTCGCTGTGCGGTCGTCTTGAGTGAAGCCAGATCGGAGCCGGCGCCGGGCTCCGAATATCCCTGGCACCACCACTGCTCGCCCGACAGGATGCCCGGCAGGTACCTTGCCTTCTGAGGCTCGGTGCCGAAGGCGATCAGCACCGGACCGATCATGTGCAGGCCGAAGGGCGAAAGCCGAGGCGCGCCGGCGGCGGCGCATTCCTCCTCGAAGATATGGCGCTGGACCGCGTTCCAGCCGGTGCCTCCGTGTTCCACCGGCCAGTTGGGCGCCACCCAGCCTTTTTGATACAGGATGCGATGCACGCGCAAGACATCCTGCTTCTCCAGCCGGCGATGCTCGAGCACCTTGCGTCTGACATCACCAGGCAGCTTCTCTTCGAGAAAGGCACGCACTTCGGCGCGGAATGCCTGTTCTTCGGCGTTGAAATCGAGATCCATCGCGGGGGAAAGGGCGGCGGCGCGGCGCCGAAAAAGAAAGTTGCGAGGATACGGGAAGCCGCGGAAGGCTGGCAACCGCAGGGGCTGCGCCGGCGGCCGGTCTCTATATAATGGCGACGGGGGTTGGCTGATCAATCGCGCCGCTGACGGGCGCATCCGGAGGATCTCATGAATATCCGAGACGACCATGCAGTCCGGGAACTGAATCAATCGCTAAATCTGGAGCCCCTGTGGCTGCCGTTCACGCCCAACCGGCAGTTCAAGGCCGCACCGCGGCTGCTCGCCGGCGCCAAGGACATGCACTACTTCACACCCGACGGGCGCAGGGTCCTCGACGGTATTGCCGGGCTGTGGTGCGTGAACGCAGGACACTGCCGCGAACCAATCGTCAACGCCATCAAGAAGCAGGCCGAGACGATGGACTACGCCACCGCGTTCAACATGTCTCACCCCGGCGCGTTTCAGGCCGCGGCGTCGCTGGTGCGCATCGCACCTGAAGGGCTCGACCGCGTCTTCTTCGTCAACTCCGGCTCCGAGGCGGTGGACACTGCGCTCAAGATCGCGCTGGCCTATCACCGCGCCCGGGGTCAACCGCAGCGTCACCGGTTTATCGGGCGCGAGCGCGCCTATCATGGGGTGGGCTTCGGCGGAATGTCGGTCGGCGGCATCACCCCGAACCGCAAGGTATTCAGCCCCGCGTTGCTGCCGGGGGTCGATCATCTGCCGCACACCCATCTTCCGGAGAAGAACGCGTTCTCCCGAGGTCAGCCGGAATGGGGCGCGCACCTGGCCGACGAACTGGAGCGCATCGTTGCGCTGCATGATGCATCCAACATCGCGGCGGTGATCGTCGAGCCGGTAGCCGGATCGACCGGCGTGCTGGTGCCGCCGAAGGGGTATCTGCAGCGCCTGCGAGCCCTGTGCGACAAGCACGGGCTGCTGCTGATTTTCGACGAGGTCATCACCGGCTTCGGGCGCACGGGCGCCGCCTTCGCAGCGCAGACCTTCGGGGTGACTCCGGACATGATCACCTTTGCCAAGGGGATCTCCAACGGCGCGGTGCCCTTGGGCGGCGTATTGCTGAGGAAGGAAATCTACGATGCATTCATGACCGGCCCGGAGTGGACGATTGAATTCGCGCACGGCTACACCTATTCGGGACACCCACTCGCCACCGCCGCGGCCATTGCCACCCTGGATCTATACGAGCAGGAAGGGCTTTTCGATCGCGCGCGCGAACTGGCGCCTTACTACGAGCAGGCGGTACATTCGCTCAAAGGGCTGCCACACGTGATCGACATCCGCAACATCGGGCTGATGTGCGGGATCGAGCTGGCACCGATCGCCGACAAGCCCGGCGTGCGCGCCTACGAGCGCTTCGTGAAGTGCTTCGAAAAAGGCGTGCTCGTGCGCTCGGCGGGCGACACCATCGCGCTCACGCCGCCGCTGATCGCCGAGAAGAAACACATCGACGAGATCGTCGGCACGCTCGGTGATGTGTTGAAGTCCATCCCGTAGGCATTCACCACGAAGCAACTGCGCCGGAGTTTGCCTCGCGCCGGGTGGCAGGAGTCTGGTTTCTCCGTGCCTCTGTGGTCCAAACAACCATGAAAATCGTCATCGCCCAGATGCAGCACGAGACCAACACGTTCTCGCCGGTCGCCACGCCGTGGGAGGCTTTTGGCAACAACGGTCCGTATCTCGGCCGTGACGGTTACGAGGCGACCAAAGGCACACGCCTCGCGATGGCGGCATTTCTCGATCTGGCGGACTCCATTGGCGCGCAGATCCTCACCCCGGTGGTCGCCTGGGCCAATCCCAGCGGCCCGGTGGATCCCGGCGCCTACGAACGGATCTGCGATCTGATCTGCGAAGCTGTGTCCAAAGGCTGCGACGCGGTCATGCTCGATCTGCATGGAGCGATGGTGGTGCGAGACTGCACCGACGACGGCGAGGGCACGCTGCTGGAACGGATCCGCGCAATCGCGCCCCGAACGCCAATCGCCGTGTCACTCGACCTGCACGCCAACCTGACCGAGCGCATGGTACGCAATTGCGATGTCCTGACCGGCTACAAGACCTATCCGCATGTCGACCAGTACGAGTCCGGCCATCTCGCGGGCAGCATCCTGTTGCGCCAGCTGCGAGGCGAAGTCAGGCCGGTGATGGCCTGGGGCAACCGTCCGTTGCTGGCGCACACGCTCAAGCAGAACACGGCCGAGCAGCCGATGCAGGAATTCGCCGACGCGGCGCGCGAAGCCGAGCGCAAGGGATTGCTCGCGGCCACCGCGTTCGGCGGCTTCCAGCAGGCCGACATCTTCGAGGCGGGAGTCAGCGTGGTCACCGTCGCCGACGGCGATCGCGCTCTGGCCCAGGCAGCATGCGACAAGATTCTCGATGTGGCATGGGCCCGGCGGGAAGACTTCGTATATCGCGGCCGCCCGCTCGCGCAGGCGATCGCGCAAGCGAAGCGGATGGCAGATCAGTCCGGCGGCCCGATCCTGCTGCTCGATCACGCCGACAACTGCGCCTCGGGCGCCACTCAGGACACGATGCACGTGCTCCGGGAAGCGCTGCGTCAGGGCCTGACCGGCATCGCAGTGGGACCGATCCGGGACCCCGAAGCGGTGAAGACGCTGATCGATGCCGGCGTGGGCGCCAGAGTGACCCTGCCCATCGGCGGCAAGATGGACATGCCGGCCATCCAGCGCAAGGGCGAGCCGCTGGAACTTTCGGGCGTGGTCCGCGCGATCACCGACGGCGAGTACACGATCACGGGGCCGCAGTTTACCGGCATGCGCTGTTTCATGGGCCGCACCGTCGTGTTCGACACTGGCGTGGCGCGGATCGTGATCACCGAGCGCAACCAGGAGCCCTGGGACCGCGGCGTGTTCGAAAGCGTGGGCATTGATCCGACGCGCCAGCGCTATCTGCTCCTGAAGTCGCGCATGTACTACCGGCCCGTGTTCCTGCCGATCGCCAAGGGCGCCGTGCTGTGCGACGGCGTCGGCGTGGGCTCCTCGGACTGGACGCAGTTCACCTATCGCAAGATCCGCCGGCCGATCTATCCGCTGGACGAGCACGTTTTCGCCGCGGCGCCCGCAAGCGCCCACCGTTGACCTCTCCGATGAAACCATGAACAAGCCCATCACCAAGGAAGCACTGGCCCCGAAGGAAATCAGCCACTACGTCGCTGGCCACGAGGTGCGTGGCGCGAGCGGCCGTTTCGGCGAGGTGTACAACCCCGCCACCGGCCAAGTGACCGGCCGGGTGGCGTTCGCCACCGAATCGGAGGTGGCTGCGGCAGTTCGGGTCGCGCACGAGGCTTTTGCGTCGTGGGCCGCCACGCCGCCGCTGAAGCGCGCGCGCGTGATGTTCCGCTTCAAGGAACTGCTCGAGCGCGACATGGACCACCTGGCTGCCATCATTACTTCCGAGCACGGCAAGGTGCTGTCCGATGCGCGCGGCGAGGTGATCCGCGGGCTTGAAGTCGTCGAGTTCGCCTGCGGCATCCCGCACCTGCTCAAGGGCGAATACACCGAACAGATCGGCGCGGGCATCGACAGCTACTCGGTGCGGCAACCGCTGGGCGTGTGTGCGGGCATCACGCCGTTTAACTTCCCCGCGATGGTGCCGATGTGGATGTTCCCGCTCGCGATCGCCTGCGGCAACACGTTCGTGCTCAAGCCTTCGGAGCGCGACCCGTCCCCCGGCAACCATCTGGCCAGTCTGCTCAACGAAGCCGGCCTGCCCGAGGGGGTGTTCAACGTCGTGCACGGTGACAAGGTCGCGGTCGATGCGCTGCTCAAGGATCCTCGAGTCGCCGCGGTGAGCTTCGTGGGCTCCACGCCGATCGCGGAGTACGTCTACCGCATGGGCACCGCCGCCGGAAAGCGCGTCCAGGCGCTCGGAGGCGCCAAGAACCACTTGGTGGTCATGCCCGACGCCGACCTTGACCAGGCGGTCGATGCGCTGATCGGCGCGGCCTATGGCTCCGCCGGCGAGCGCTGCATGGCGATCTCGGTCGGCGTTGCGGTCGGTCCGATCGGCGACAAGCTGGTCGAGAAGCTCGCCGGGCGCGCTCGGGCGCTGCGGGTGGCGCCCGGCTCCGACGCCACAGCCGAGATGGGGCCGCTGGTTAGCCGGCAACACCTCGACAGAGTAACCGGCTACGTCGAAAAGGGCGTGCGGGAAGGCGCCAGGCTGGTGGTCGATGGACGGGGTCTGAAGGTACCCGGCCACGAGAACGGTTTCTTTCTCGGCGGCTGCCTGTTTGACCACGTGCAGCCGGACATGACGATCTACCGGGAGGAGATCTTCGGGCCGGTGCTGTCGATCGTGCGCGTGCCTGATTTCGAGTCCGCGGTCCAGCTCGTCAATGGGCACGAGCTGGGCAACGGGGTGTCGATCTTCACGCGCGATGGCGACTGCGCCCGCGAATTCGCCGCGCGCATCCAGATCGGAATGGTCGGCATCAACGTCCCCATTCCCGTTCCGATGGCCTTTCACAGCTTCGGCGGCTGGAAGCGCTCGCTGTTCGGCGACCACTACGTCTACGGTGCAGAAGGCGTGCGCTTCTACACGCACCTGAAGACCGTGACCAGCCGCTGGCCGACCGGCATCCGCAAGGGCGCCGAGTTTGTCATGCCGACGATGAAGTAGATCCCACCGCCCCTTCTTCGGCTTGCACAGACGACGGGCAAGCGGGCGCCGGCCATGGCAACCATCGACTCGACGACCCGGCTGCGCGAGCCGATCGGCACCCCGAGCGAGGCCGTCCGTCTCGAGATTCACCGCGGGTTGAACGCCAACGCGCGCTCCCCGGCAGGGTCGCGAGGCCTCGTCGCGGCGTTTGACGCCGGGGTACGCTCGCGCTACAAGACGAATCTGCAGTCCGGTGGCCGCCCCGCATTCAAGAACGGGAAGCCGGCACGCGAACGAAAGGGAGGGCTGCCATTCAAGGAGGCAACCATGTTTCGTTCGATCCTCGTCACCGTAGCGGCCGCTGGCGTGGTGTCTACGGCCTACGCCCAGGGCGATCCCTGGAGTCAGCGCGGCGACTGGCTGAAGAGCCAGATCGACACCTGCAAGGCCGCCACGTCGGCTTCGCGCGACGTTTGCCGTTATCTGGCCGCGGAAGCGCTGAGGGAGCTGTTCGGCATCGAGGACTTCTGCCCGGCTAGCGCGTGCATGACGGGACCGGAGATCGAGGCGGCGCTGCGCAACGATCCGCACAATTGGAGCGTGCTGGGCAGCGCCGTCGATCAGGCCGTGCTCGACAAGGCCCGCGAACTGGCGGATCAGGGCAAGGCCGTGGTCGCCGGGCACAATGCAGAGGACCGCAGCCAGGTCGCGATCATCATGCCCGGCAAAGCGGTACCCTCCGGCAAGTGGGCCATGGAACGCGTGCCGCTCGGGGTCGCGGCCCGCAGCGACGCACCGGAGCGGTCGATCTACGCCGAAGGGATCAACTGGGTCTTCTCCGACCCGGCCAGAGTCACGCTATACGTCAGGCAGTAGCGCTCGAGATCACCGCCTGAGGGCGGCCGTCGAGTGCCGCTTCGAGCGCCGCCCAGGACAGGCGGGCGCAGTTCAGCCGTGACGGAGACTGGCGCACCAAGTCCACGATCGCCGCGGCTTCCTCGGATGGGGCGCCTGCACCCAGGGAAGATTCGGAGCGCTGGGCCAGCAAGGCGGCGAATTCGCGCGCCAGGCGGCGAACCTCCCCTACCGCGCGACCCGTGACCAGCACGGTCATGATCGAGGCCGAAGCCATCGATATGCCGCAGCATTCGCATTGAAAAGCGGCTTCCCGTACGATCTCGCCCTCCAGCCGCAGGTACACCGAGAAGCTGTCCCCGCACAGAGGGTTCACGCCTCGTGCGACGTGGCTCGCGTCCGCGATCGCGCGGTAGTTGCGCGCGTTCTTGATGTGGTCCATCACCACATCGTCGTAGAGGCTGCGGCGCTCGCTCAAGGTGGCCTCCTCAGGCAAGCGGGCGCCCGCCGTCCACCGGGATGATGCATCCCGTCGAATACTTCAGATGCGTGGCCACCGCCAGCGCCGCGGCGCCCACCTCCTCGGCGCGCGCCAGCCGCTTGAGCGGCGTTCGCGCGGCCTGTTCGTCGCGCCACTTCTTGTCCAGTCCCTTCACGAACTCGGTGTCGACCAGACCCGGCGAGAGCGAGACCACGCGGATTTCGGGCGCCAGGGCTCGCGCCAGCGACTTGGTCATCGAATCGAGCGCCGCCTTGGAGGCGCAGTAGGCGACGTTGCTTCCCATGGCGGTCACGCCGGCGATGGAGGAGACGTTGATGATGAGTCCGCCTTCGCCCGCCCTGAGCAGGTCGCGGAAGGCGCGAACCGCCGCGAAGGCTCCGCGCCAGTTGACGCGAAAGATATCGTCGATCAGTTCGTCATCCAGCGCGTCCAGGTCGGCGTGAGGCACGAAACGCGTGATCCCGGCGCAGTTGACGAGCACGTCCAGCCTGCCTTCGCGCTCTTCGACCTCCCTGGCGAAGCTCTTGATCGCTGTGGAGACGTCGACCGGCACGTACTTCGTCCAGTGCCCGCCGCCGGGCAGCGAACCGACCAGATCGCGGGCCGCCTGCTCGTTGTTGTTGTAGGTGGGGATGCACCTCGCACCGGCGTGGGCGAAATGGCGGCAGATCGCCGAACCGATCGCACCCGAGCCGCCGATGACTACGCAGACCTGCCCCTGCATGTCGATGCGTTCCTTAGCCTGCCGAACCCTGGAGACACGGGGCAACAGAGAACTTCAAGGCCGAATCTACCACCCCGATGCCCCGGCACAAAGCAACCCGGCACAAGAGATCCTGGGGTTTCTTGGCGCCTTGGTAGCGAATATTGAAGTCGATTGTCTCTGTGCCTCTGTGTCGTTTTGTGGCGAAAAACCCCTACGCCGCCCGCCGCTTGCCATAGCGGCGCACGCGCAGATCGGCCTGCGCCTTGTGGCCTGCGAAGCCCTCGATTGCGCACAGCCGCGAGCAGTACTCGCCGATCATCGCCGTGGCTTCCGGCCTGACGCGCTGGTAGGTGCAGGTCTTGATGAATTTTCCGACCCACAACCCGCCCGTATAGCGCGCCGCCTTGCGCGTGGGCAGCGTGTGGTTGGTGCCGATCACCTTGTCGCCGTAGGACACGTTGGTTTCCGGCCCCAGGAAAAGCGCCCCGTAGTTGGTCATGTGCTTCAGGAAATAGTCCGGATCGCGCGTCATGACCTGCACGTGCTCGGAAGCGATGCGGTCGGCCTCCCGCACCATTTCGGCGTCGTCCTTGCACAGGATCACCTGGCCATAGTCGCGCCAGGCCTTGCCGGCAATCTCCGCAGTCGGCAGAGTCTGCAACTGCCGCTCGATTTCCTTCATCGTTTCCTCGGCCAGGCGGCGCGAAGTGCTCAGCAGGATGGCTGGGGAATTCGGCCCGTGTTCGGCCTGGCCGAGCAGGTCGGTGGCGCACATCTCGGCGTCCACCGTGTCGTCGGCGATGATCAGCGTTTCGGTCGGTCCGGCGAACAGGTCGATTCCGACCCGGCCTGAAAGCTGGCGCTTGGCCTCGGCGACATAGGCGTTGCCGGGCCCCGCGATCATGTCGACCGCTTTGATCGAGCTTGTGCCCAGCGCCATGGCACCGATCGCCTGGACGCCGCCCAGGGTGTAGATCTCGTCCGCACCCGCAAGGTGCATCGCGGCCACGATCGCCGCGTGCGGCTTGCCCTGATAGGGCGGGGCACAGGCGATGATGCGCTTCACGCCCGCCACACGCGCGGTCACGATGCTCATGTGCGCGGAAGCCACCAGCGGGTATTTGCCTCCCGGCACGTAGCAGCCCACGCTGCCGACCGGGATGTTCTTGTGCCCGAGCACCACGCCCGGCAGTGTCTCGACCTCGACTTCGCGCAGCGCATCGCGCTGGATCCGGGCGAAGCGGCGGATCTGTTCCTGGGCGAACTTGATGTCGTCGATCACCCGCCCGGGCAGACTGCGCACCAGGTCCTCGATCTGCGCCTTCGAGAGCCGGAAGTCCGGCGGATTCCAGTGGTCGAACTTCTGGGACAGCTCGCGTACTGCCGCGTCTCCGCGCTTCTCGATGTCGGCAAGAATCTCCTCTACGGTCTTGCGCACCTGAGCGATGTTGGCGGCATCTTCCTCGGCGGAAATGCCTTTCTTGAGCCAGATAGCCATGGCCGTAACCTTTCGGATCGGGGTAAGTAAACGCGTCCGGAGAAGGACGCGCTGCCTTCTGTTCGGGGAGGGACGCTGGAAGTAGCGCTATTTTCGACCGTATACGACGCAGCGTCAATGCATGCGCCCGTCCCGGGACGGGCGCCGGTGGATCGCGGGCCGATTTTCGGCCGCTCGTCCGGACGCCGCGGTCAACCCGGACGGCGCCTCGAACCGGTACAGCGGCGCCACTGCAGCAGGACTTCGGCAGCCAGCAATGGGAGAGTCCAGCTCATCCAGAGAAAAGCCGTGAAGCGTTCGAGCCGGGTGCCGGTATCGGCGAACAGCGGACTGACCAGCAGCAGGCGAAACGTCACGAACGCGAAAGTCAGGACGTAGCTGCGGATCATCCATTCGCGATGCGCTTCGATCTGCTGGTTACGAATGGCGATAAAGGCCATGCTCGTCGTGGCTACCCAAGCGCATCCGAGGAAAAAGGTCGCCACGCCGAATGTCCAACCTATCACCGAGTGGAACGACAGGTAGAAGGCACTGATCGCCCCGAGTGCGACGGCACACAGGTACACGCGGCCGGTCACGCGGTGCGCGTCCGGGAAGCGCTGGCGCAGGGCCGCCAAGAACTGCAGCAGCCCGCACAGCAATGCCAGCGACCCCGCGCTGAAGTGCAGCAGCAGCCAATAGCGGTTCGGCCAGAACCCACGGTACGAACTCTCGGTGAATACCAGATAACGCTGTGCCGCATGCGCGGCGAACGCGACCGCGAGGATCGCGGCGATGCCCCACATCACCCGGCCCGGCCATCGCCCCGCACGAGCGGCCTGCAGCGAAGCGGACGCGTTCGAGGCGGAAAGGGTCGCGGCGCCTGCTCTTCCCATGATCATGTCCTCCTTGCAACGACCAGCAGGCAGTGTCCAGCCGCGGCTGAGCGAAAACCAGCCCAAACCCTGCCCAATTCCTGACGAAAAGGCGGGAACGCTACCCGTGCGGGACGGCGGCCAGTTCCTGCTGCCAGAGCCAGGCAGCCACCCGGTCGGTCGCCCGCGCCAGCCGATAGCGGTAGGTGTTGAAGGGAAGATCGAGCAGCTCCGCAGCCTGCTCCTGGGTGGCGGCCGGTTCCAGATAGGTCTGCAGAAGGGCGAGATAGAGCTTGTGGTCCTTGGGGTTGGTTGCGAGCGTTTGCGCCGCCTCCTGCAATAGTGTGCGCAGCCGCTCGACCGGCTGTTCGGTGCCCTCATGGCCCGCCACCAGGCGGGTGTGCAACAGCGGGTTGTGACACAGGCTCGCCGGCCGCGAGTAGTCGCGCAGAGCCGCGCGTACCGCTGCCGTAAACGCTTCCTCGGTCAGCACGGCATACGGCGCGCACGCGGGCTTCTCGCTGACGCGCTCGGCCCCCGACCGCAGCCAGAGTGCGGCGGGTTCGCTGCGCCAGTCGTGCGCAAACACCGCATAGCGCCGTGCGCCGACCTCGAAGTCCGCGGCCGGGGCGCGGCGTATGCGGATCTTCTCGAACATCGGCTCGAAGCGCCCGGGGTGAGCCATCGCATGAAACCACCAGGCGAGCTTCGGGCGCCGGATCCAGCAAATCATCGATGCGACCGCCGTCAAGTTGAACACCTGCGAGACCTCCTGGTAGCCATCACGGCTCATCCAGTAGCGCCCGTGCAGGATCTCTTCGCCGGCCCGCAGTGGAGCGGTCCGTCGTACGAACTCGAGGGCTTGGGCCGCGGCCGGATCGGTAGCCACGTCCTCGGGGCTGGCCATGTCGAGGCGCACCAGCGCGCAGAATCCCAGCAAGTCGCCGTGCATCCGGCGAATGGCAAGGAACGCCTTGGGCTGCCGTGCCAGCCAGTGGCGGGCGATGGCCGCCGATTGCAAACCTTCGTGCCTCTCGACCATCGCGACGATCTCGGCATGGTCGGCCGGGGATGCGGGCTCGGCGTAAGCGTCCCCGAACGATGCCCAGTCGAAATATGGGCGGATCGCCGGGTTGTGGCGCTGGACGTGCAGCATGTCGAACCACGCGCGCTGCTGTTGCAGCCCGCGAGCGCGCTCCAGCCGCGAATGGAGATAGTCGAGAACGCGCTGCTTGAGGGTCTCGCAGAGGTCCGGATTGCGACGGCGCAGCTCGGCGTAGATCACCTCGCGTGCGAGATCGTGCGGAAACAGCCCGTGCACACCGTGCTCGATGAAGGACAGCTGGCCGAGCCACTCGAACAGCACGCCCGCGTCCGTGTCCCGCAGACAGGCGGCCAGCAGCGCCTCAGTGGTCGCCCACACGGTCACGCACACATACAGCGCACACCAATGTCGGTGACTCGGAACTTCCCCAACGAACCGGTCGAGCAGGACGCGCACGACTTCAGGCTCGTTGCCGGGGTGGACCTGCCTTGGGTCGCCGCGTGCCGCCGCATCCGCAAACAACGACAATGCCAGCGGGTGTCCATGCGTGAACTCAAGCGCCCGAAGTCTCTGCTCCGGAGGGATCTGGCGCAGCGCGAGATAGGCCAGGCTCTCTTGCGCGGAGAAGTTGCCCAACGCCACAACACGCGTGAGCGCGGACCACTCCGGATCGGTGCGCCAGCCGGGATCCGGTTCGTTTCTGCCGGCAAACACGACGAGCGTGCGCGCAGGCAGAAGCGGAAGCCAATGCATGCGCAGCCATGCGTCCAGCGGAGCCAGCCGCTCGTAGGTGTCGATCAGCAGTACAGCGCCGCTCGGCCAGCGTGCCGCGACTGCGGCGGGGTCGACGCAATCCAGTCGGAGCGCCTGGCTGAGCGCCAGGAGCAAACCGCCCGGCGAGGGATCGACGTCGCGCGCGTCCAGGAGAACTGGCAAGCGGCCCGCCTGCGTAGCCAGCCGGCGGTACTCGCGCAGCAACGTGGACTTGCCCACGCCTCCCGGCCCGTGGATGTGCAGCACGGCGAACGGCGCGTGCTCCCCGAGCAGCGCAGCACGAAACAGCGCCAGTTCCAATTCGCGTCCGACGAAACGGCTGCGGCGCGCAGCCTCGAGCCGGTCGGCGATGCGCATGGAGTCGGTCACGAAGTCGAACACAACCAGGCCAGGGCACAGGCGTCGTGAGCACCTCGCCCCTCGGGTTTGCGGACCGATACTACGACTCTGCCCGAGTTCTGTTCAAGCGACTGGGTTTCGTGCGGTCCGGCAGAAGGGAAAATCGACCTCGGGTCGGCGCCCGGAGATCAGGTCGGCGATCGCGGCACCCGACCCGCAGGCCAGCGTCCAGCCCAGCGTGCCGTGTCCCGTGTTCAGGTACAGGTTGGCGAAGCGGGTGCGCCCGATCAGCGGCACGTTTCCGGGCGTGGCCGGCCGCAATCCGGCCCAACGGGCAGCGCAGGCGTAGTCGCCGCCGCGCGGAAACAGCAGCCGCAAACGCTCGACGATCGCCTCGCAGCGTGCGGCGGTGATCGACGTGTCGTAACCGGTCAGCTCGGCCGTGCCCGCCGCCCGCAACCGATGACCGAGTCTGGAAATCGCGATCTTCGCGTTCTCGTCGGTCAGGCACAGGCTGGGGGCTGCGTCGTTCGGGCCGATCGGCACGGTCACCGAGTAACCCTTCACGGGGTACACCGGCAAATGCACGCCGATCCGGGCGGTGAGCAGCGGACTATAGCTGCCCAGAGCGACCAGATAAGCATCGGCGCGCAGCCGTTCGCTCCGCCCGCCCTCGCGCACTTCCACCGCACCGATGCGATCGCCCTCGACGTGAAGACCGAGAATCTGCGCGTTGTGGCGCAGCGTCGCACCTTTGCCCTGCGCCAGCACAGCCAGCCGTTGCGCGAACAAATGGGCGTCGCCCGACTCGTCCTCCGGCGCATAGGTACCGCCGACGACCTTGACTGTGGACTCGCGCAACGCCGGCTCCAGCGCGAGAACCTCGCCCGCGGTCTTTACCGACAGCGCGACCCCGTGACTTTGCATCAGCGCAACACGCGAGCGAGCCGCCGCAAACTCCGCCTCGTCGGTGTGCAAGTGGAGGATGCCTTTCTGCAGCTGGTCGTAGACGATTCCGGTCTCGCGCCGCAGCGCCTGCAACTGCATCCGGCTGTACAGAGCAAGGCGCAGAATGGTCAGCGTGTTGCGCCGGGTGCGCGAAGGCAGGCATTCGAACAGGAAGCGCAACCCCCAGGACCACTGGCGCCAGTCCGCGCGCAGCCTGAACAGCAGCGGCGCGTCTTCGCGCCCTAGCCACTTCAGGATCTTGGCCGGCGCGCCGGGATTGGCCCATGGCTCGGCGTGCGACACCGAGATCTGGCCGCCGTTGGCAAAGCTCGTCTCCATACCCGGCGCGGGCTGGCGCTCGATCACGGTCACTTCGTGGCCGGCCTTGGCCAGGTACCAGGCGCTGGTCACCCCCACCACCCCCGCGCCAAGGATCAGCACTTTCATCGAGGCAAGAATTCAGTGCGAAGCACCAAAGGCAACAGGAAGATCAGTACAGACACAAGACGGCGAGAAAAGACGAGGTTGCGGCTCATCGGCGAAGAAAGCCTCTGCTCGATCGCGACTCCATTTCTGGCTCAAGTACCGAGATCTACTCTTGAACGATTTCGTCCTGGCTTTCTCGGTGTCCTTCGTGTCCGTCGCGGTGATCGATCCTATTCTCATTGGGCGCACCAACCTCCGTCCATGAGCACGTCGTTGCCGGTCATGAAGGCGGCAGCCTCCGAGCAGATGAACAGCGCGAGCTGGCCGATCTCCTTCGGGTCGCCCCAGCGCGCCATCGGGGTTGCCGCCATCAGCGCCGCGTTCTTCTGCGCATCGGCCCGCAGCGGCGCGGTCAGATCGGTGGCGTAGAAACCGGGGCTGATGGCCACCACGTTGATGCCGTCGGCCACCAGTTCGAGCGCCATGCAGCGCGTGAGCGCCAGCAGGGCGGATTTGGACGCGCAATAGGCGCCTCGGCCAGGACTGCCGACATGGGCCATGATCGAAGTGAGGTTGATGATCCGGCCCCATCGATGCGCCCTCATGTGCCCAATGAACGCGCGCGACATCAGGAAGGCACCGGTCAGATTGGTGTCGATGACGGTGCGCCACTCTTCCATAGAAAAGTCCGCCACGTTCTTGCGCACCGCGGTACCGGCGTTGTTGACCAGGATATGGGCGTTGCCGAAGTGGTTGTGCACCTGGGCGGAGAGCCTGTTGACCTCGGTTTCGTTCCTCACGTCGACCTGATAGATTTCGCTCGGCGCACCGAGCGCCTTGGCCAGCGCTTGGGTCTCCGTCAGCTTGGCCCGGTCGCGCCCGACCAGCGCCAGCCGGGCACCGGCCCCACCGAGGGCCAGCGCGATCGCCCGGCCCAGCCCGCGGCTTGCGCCAGTGACCACGGCGGTCTTGCCCTCCAGAAATCTTCCGTCCATCGCCGTCCTCGCCTGCTCGGTGTTGGAAAGCCGCGAGTATACAAGCCGTCAAATATCCGGACGCCTCGGCTAGAATCCGCGCAAAGCGGTCCGCCCGGCGGCCGGACGGCACATTCGAGCGGCGCTGCGACGCCCCCAGGAGGAGACATGCAGACACGCCACTTCGCGTTCTGGCCGAAGAACGTGGCGCGGGAGGTTTCGTTGCCGCCCGTAAGCGTTTATCGAAACCTCGAGGCGGCCGCTGCGCGCTTCCCCGAGAAAACCGCCGTCGTCTTCTACGGCTCGACGCTCAGCTACGAGCGCCTGAAGCGCGAAACCGAGGCGCTGGCGGGATTCCTGCGGCAGCGCTGCGCAGTGCGCAGGGGCGACCGCGTGCTGCTGTTCATGCAGAACAGCCCTCAGTTCATCGTCGCGTTCTACGCGATCCTGCGCGCCGACGCGATGGTGGTACCGATCAACCCGATGAACCTGACCGACGAGCTGTGCCATTACCTCGCTGACAGCGATGCGCGCGTGGCGATCGCCGGACAGGAACTCTACCCGCAGTTGCAGCCGCTGCTCGGTCGGGGCCTGGACCATGCGGTTCTGGCGGCCTATTCGGAATACCTGGACGCCCCGAGCGGCCTCAAGGTCCCGGACGCGGTGGCGGCGCCGCGGCAGATGATCCGGGAGGAGCGCGTCACGCTGTGGAGCGAAGCGCTTGCCCTGTCTGCCGACCCCGGTCCGCACGAGGCCGGCCCGGACGACCTGTGCGTCATGCCCTACACCTCCGGTACCACGGGAAGGCCGAAGGGCTGCGTGCACACGCATCGCACCGTAATGAGCACCATCGTCGCCGGCGCGGCGTGGGTCGACATGGGACCGCAATCGGTGGTGCTGGCTACACTGCCGATGTTCCACGTCACGGGCATGCAATGCAGCATGAATCAGCCGCTGTACTGCGGCGCCACCGTCGTGGTGATGACGCGCTGGGACCGCGATACCGCGGCTGAGCTGATCCAGCGCTACAAGGTGGACGGCTGGACCAACATCTCGACCATGGCGATCGATTTCCTGGCAAACCCCGACCTCTCCCGCTACGACCTGTCCAGCCTGAAGCACATCGGCGGCGGCGGCGCTGCGATGCCGGAGGCGGTCGCCTCGCGCCTGGAGGCGCTCACCGGACTTTCCTACATCGAAGGCTACGGTTTATCGGAGACGATCGCCCCCACGCACATCAACCCGCCCGGGCGCCCGAAGAAGCAGTGCCTGGGAATCCCGATCTGCGCCACCGATTCGCGCGTGATCGATCCGGACGCTCTGCGGGAGCTGGGGCCGAACCAGGTCGGGGAGATCGTCTCACGCGGTCCGCAGATCTTCCTCGGCTACTGGAAGAATCCGGCCGCGACCGAAGCGGCCTTCATCGAACTCGAAGGCCAGCGCTTCTTTCGCACCGGTGATCTCGGTTACTACGACGAGGAAGGGTATTTCTTCATCGTCGACCGGTTGAAGCGCATGATCAACGCTTCGGGCTACAAGGTCTGGCCGGCAGAGGTGGAAGCCGTGCTCTACGGTCATCCCGACATCCAGGAAGCCTGCGTCATCGGCGTGCACGACTCGCACCGGGGGGAGACGGTCAAGGCGGTGGTCGTGCTCAAGGAATCGAGCCGCGGCAAGGTGCGTCCGGAAGATATCATCGCCTGGTCGCGGGAGAAAATGGCGGCCTACAAAGTGCCGCGCCTGGTCGAGTTCGTCGCGAGCCTCCCCAAATCGGCGACCGGCAAGATCCAGTGGCGCGTGCTGCAGGACGCGGAGAACCGGCGCGCTCAGGACGCGCCCGTATGAGCCAGGCGCGTCACTTCAAGTTCTGGCCGAAGAATCTCTCGCGCCACCTTTCGATTCCCGCCACTTCGCTTTTCTACAACCTCGAAGTGGCGGCCCGACGCTACCCTGCCAAGGACGCAATCGTGTTCTACGGCACCCGCCTGCCCTATTCCAGGCTCCTGCGCGAAGTGGAGCTGATGGCCGGCTTCCTGCAGCATCGGTGCGGCGTGCGCAAGGGCGATCGCGTGCTGATCGACATGCAGAACAGCCCGCAGTTCGTCATCGCCTGGTACGCCATCCTGCGCGCCGACGCGGTCGTGGTGCCGGTCAGCCCGATGAACGTCACCGATGAACTCGTACACTACTTCGACGACAGCGGCGCGGTCACTGCGCTGTTCGGACAGGAACTCTATGACCGGATGCAGCCGCTGCTCGGCCGGCAACTCAAGCACGCGATCGTGGCGAGCTATTCGGACTATCTGGCGGATGCTGCCGACCCGCAGCCGCCGGAGTTCCTGCGCGCCGAGCGCAGGCTGCTCACCGATCCGGGGGTCGTATCGTGGAGCGATGCCCTGGCTGCGGATTACAGCCCCCTGGCGTCCGAGGCATCGAGCGCCGACCTCGCCGCCATCCTCTACACCTCGGGCACGACCGGAAAACCCAAGGGCTGCATGCACACGCATTCCACGATCATGGCCACGACCGTCGGCGCGGCGCTCTGGGAAATGATGTCCCAGGACTCGGTGGCGCTCGCCACCGCGCCGATGTTCCACGTCACGGGACTGCAGCACAGCGTCAATGCTCCGATCTACGCCGGCGCAACGATCGTCATCCTCCCGCGCTGGAGCCCGGAGGCGGCCGCGCTGCTAATCGAGCGCTACGGTTGCACGCACTGGGCCAACGTGCCCACCATGGTGGTGGACCTGCTGGCGCATCCGGCCACGGAGCAACGCGACTTGTCGTCGCTGCAGGTGATCTTCGGAGGTGGCAGCTCGATGCCGGAAGCCGTCGCCCAGCAGCTCTACGAGCGCTGCGCAATCCGCTACATGGAAGCCTATGGAATGACCGAGACGATCTCGCAGACCCACATCAATCCGATCACGGACCTGCGCAAGCAATGCCTGGGCATTCCGACTTTCGACACGATCGCGCGCGTCATCGATCCGGACACCCTGCGCACGCTCGGGCCGAACGTCCTCGGCGAGATCGTCGTTCACGGTCCGCAGGTCATGAAGGGCTACTGGAATCGCCCGGACGCCGACGCGCAGACGTTCATCGAGATCGACGGCCTGCGTTTCCTGCGTACCGGCGATCTGGGACGCTACGACAAGGATGGCTTCTACTATATTGCGGATCGCCTCAAGCGCATGATCAACGCCTCGGGCTACAAGGTCTGGCCGGCGGAGGTCGAGGCCGCTTTGTACAAACACCCCGACATCAAGGAAGTGGCCGTCATTTCGGCGCCCGATGCGCGCCGCGGCGAGACGGTCAAGGCGGTGGTGGTGCTCAGGGACGAGGCCAGAGGAAAGCTCACCGCGGAAGCGCTGATCGCGTGGGCGCGTGGACACATGGCGGCCTACAAAGTACCGCGGCTGGTGGAATTCGTCGACGCGCTCCCGCGTTCCGGGACCGGAAAGATACAGTGGCGCGCACTGCAGGAAGCGGAGTGGTCCAGGGTCGGGTCTTCCTGATGACCCCTCCACTGGCGCCGAAAACCCGAAGGCACCAGGAATCGCCGGGAAACCGGCCAATCGACGGGCCGACGAATCGTGCATTCGTGTACATGCTTGCGCGCGTATTCCGGTCACCCGGGCGATCGGCGCTGTCGATGACTTACCGAATGGACACGAGCAAATCATGAACGCACCACTGGATGTGGCCGATCCGGCGCTGGAGAAGGATCTGCTGGCCGCGGTCGAAGCGAGCCGCGAGGAACTGCTGTTGCTCGCCGCCTCGCTCGTTCGATTCCCGAGCCTTTTGGGCGAGGAAGGCGCTGCGCAGGATTTCATGGAGGGGCTGTTTCGCGGCATGGGCCTGACGGTCGACCGCTTCGCGGTGGATGACGACCAACTCAAGAACCTTCCCGGCTACGCCCCGGCACTCGGGCGCTGGCCGCGGCATGACAACGTGGTCGGCATTCATCGGCCGGCAGTCGAGCGCGGGCGCTCGCTCATACTCAACGGCCATATCGACGTCGTGCCGGTTGGCGCCGAGTCCCTGTGGACGTCACCTCCGTTCGAGCCGGTGGTCAGGCACGGGCGTCTGTACGGGCGCGGCAGCGGCGACATGAAGGCGGGGATCGCGGCTTATGTCACGGCCTTCCAGGCACTGCGCAAGCTGGGGCTGCAACCCGCGGCGACGCTGTTCCTGCAGTCGGTGGTGGAGGAGGAATGCACCGGCAACGGCGCGCTTGCCTGCCTGCACCGCGGCTATCGAGCCCGGGGCGCCGTGATTCCGGAGCCGTTCGACGAGACGATCCTGCGCGCGCAGGGCGGCGTGATCTGGCTTCAAGTCGAGGTTTTCGGCAAGCCGGCGCACGTGGCCAGCGCCGGCCAGGGCATCAACGCGATCGAGGCGGCCTATGCCTTGTGGCAGGCGTTGAAGGCCCTGGCCGATGAATGGAACAAACCCGCCGCGCGCCATCCTGCATTTGCCCACCTCGATGCGCCCATCAAGTTCAACCTCGGCCGCATCGAAGGCGGGGAATGGGCCTCTTCGGTGCCGACGCGCTGCCGCATGGATCTGCGCTGCGGCTTCTACCCCGGCACCACCGCCGCTCAGGCACGCGCTGCGCTGGAAGCCACGCTGGCGGCGGCTGCGGAACACGATCCACGCCTGAAGGGCACGCGTTACGCAGTGCGCTACGCCGGTTTCCAGTCCGAGGGTTGCGTAATCGACGTGGACCAGCCGCTGGTGAGCCTGCTCGCTGACAGCCATGAGCGCGTGGCTGGATGCCGGCCGGAGTGGTTTTCCTCCGCCGCCACGACCGACGTGCGCGTATTCAACCTCTACGGCGACACGCCGGCCACCTGCTACGGTCCGCAGGCCGGCAGCATTCACGGCATCGACGAGTGGGTCTCGATCCAGAGCATGCAACGGGTGGCGGCGGTGCTGGCTTTGTTCATCGCCCGCTGGTGCGGCGTCGAAAGGCAAAGGAAGCAGCCGTGAAGCGTCCCGGCCTGGCGGGACTGGTGCTGTCTCTGTTCTGCTGCGTGGCCTGGCCTGCGGGTCCGGCACATGTCGATATCACGTGGATGTCGATTGCCAACCTGTACATCGAAGCCGGTCCGGTCAAGGCGGTATTCGACGGCTACATCACGCGGCTGCCGCAATCAGCGTTTCGCGGCGGCGGCGGCGGTTACGCCTACACGACGCGGCCGTTCAAGCCCGATGTCGCGGCGGTGTCGCGCGTGCTCGATGCACTGGGCGGTCCCCGGGCGGTCAATCTCCTGCTGACCGGCCACAGTCACTGGGACCACTCGTTCGACACCGCCACATGGTCGCGGCTCTCCGGCGCACCGGTGATCGGCTCACGCACGACGTGCTTCCAGGTGAGGGCCGAGAACATTCCCGCCGAGCGCTGCACTCCGGTGGAGGGCGGAGAAACGTTCAGGCTCGCCGATGGCGTGACGATGCACGTAATCCGCTGGAACCACAGCGGGGATCCGGCCGTGAACTGGGAACAGCACGATCCGGTGGAACTCGATGGCGTGCCGCGGCCCGATCCCGGCACAGGTGGACTGCGCCCGGGTGTGGCGGAAGACTTCCCGAACGGCGGGGGCAATCGTGCGCTGCTCTTCGTGTTCGACGGGCCACGGGGCCGCTACAGTCTGTTCGTGCAGAACTCCGCCAGCCCGATCGATCTGCACATGCCGATCGTCGTCGACGGCGTGAATTACGGCGCGCCGCTCGACAACCTGCAAAAGGCGATCGAGCAGTCCGGGCTCGCGCGCGTGGATCTGTGGATCGGTACCGGCGGCAGGCCGATCGCGGAGAGCGTCGTTCCGATCATCCGGCCGCGCGCCTACATTCCGATTCACTGGGATGGGTTGTGGGAACCGTTCGAGGCTGGGCTGCCGTGGGCGTTCAACGATACGGCGCTCGAAACCTATCTCGGGCAACAAGGCGTGCGGTTGCTCAAGCCCGGCCAGTACATGGACAAGTGGCGTCTGTCCGCGCTCGGCACGCAGCCGGCGCCCAATGCGCAAATCAAACGCGCACTGGGATTCTCCGAGGTTCAGTCGTTCGATCGGCGATAGCGGCCGGAAGCATCCGGGCCGAGAACCCAATCAGAAGAGTTCGATGCAGACGTGCGCAGCGCGTGCAGCATCAGGACGAAAGACGAGCCTGCCTCAAAACCCGAGGCCTTTTCTGACGTCTTGCTTTTTTCACGCTATCGCTTCGAGCTCGCAGTTCTTTTTTGCAGACCACACCTGAAGGAGGTGAAAGATGGGCATGCTGCAGGAGTTCAAGGAGTTCGCAGTCAAGGGCAACATGATCGACATGGCGGTGGGCATCATCATCGGCGCCGCTTTCGGAAAAGTGGTCGATTCCCTGGTCAAGGACATCATCCTGCCGCCTATCGGGCTGCTGCTGGGCGGTGTCGATTTCAAACATCTGTACGTCAATCTCGGGACTGCCCGCTACGAATCGCTGGAGGCGGCGGAAAAGGCCGGCGCGCCGCTGCTGAAGTACGGCGCGTTCATCTCCACTCTGGTCGATTTTCTGATCGTGGCCTGCGCTATCTTCATCGCGGTGAAAGCGATGAACAGGCTTCGGGCAATGGGCGCCTCCAAAACGGCCTGAACTCGGGCGCGCGGGCTGCGAGGGGGCGTCGCGTGGCAGCGACAGGTCCGGTTGGGCAGCGTCCAGCGTCGGCCGACTGACATTGAATGTCAGCGCGGCGCTGGACAGCCGCGTCCTGGGTGCACCATCCGCCCGGCATGGGGCTTGCGGGCTCGACGTGCGATCGAGGTTCTCGTGATCGCGAACACCGCACTGCGTTTTGCCCTTCCGGCGGCCATCGTCCTGACGCTCGCCGCCTGCGCAGGTGCGCCCCCGCGCGGCAGCTCCGCTCCCGCGGTGCGCGCCGCTGACTACGCGCTCGAGATGGTTGGTCGGCCCTATCGCTACGGCGGTTTCACGCCCGCCGGCTTCGACTGCAGCGGGCTGGTGCACTACAGCTTCGCGCGTGCCGGGGTGCGCACGCCACGCGATACGCCGGGGCTACGCCGCCTGGGCGAGCGGCTCGACCGCGAAGCCGTGGCCAAGGGCGACCTCGTCTTCTTCGACCAGGAGGGCAAGAAAGCCGCCCACGTCGGCATCTATCTTGGCGACGGCCGCTTTGTCCACGCCCCCTCGACCGGCGGGCGCGTTCGCGTCGATCGCATCGATTCTCCCTACTGGCGGCGGCACTTCAACGAAGCGCGCCGCATCTGACGCGTCAACCGCAGCGCATCCCGCGCGTTTGCACGGGTTTCGAGCAGCCGGCATCGTCTCGGCGGCTGTCGTGAACCGCGCGCCGCAATCTCTGTCTGTGATGTCGTAGCCGGAATCGGCAACCGCGGGCCGGAAGGTTCGCCTGCGTCCTTTTCGTGGAGGAATACGATGTCAGTCGGACAGAATCTGAAGAAGCTCCTCGCCGCGCTGCTGCTACCGGCAGTGCTCGGCGGGATTTATGTTCTCGCCCTGCCCGGAGACCGCCAGGCGGGCGCCGCCAACCAGAGTGTGGCCCCGAGCACTCCGGTCGCGCAGGTGCAGGGCCTGCCGGACTTCACAGCCCTGGTCGAGAAGTACGGGCCGGCGGTCGTCAACGTCTCGGCCACGCGCAGCACGCCGGTGGCGATCCCCTCACCCTTCCGGGGACTTCCCGAAGACGATCCATTCTTCGAGTTCTTCCGCCGTTTCGGCGTGCCCGTGCCGCCGCCGGGCGATGCACCGCTGCAGCGCGGCCAGGGCTCCGGTTTCATCGTCAGCGCCGATGGCCTGATTCTGACCAATGCCCACGTAGTGGCCGATGCCACCGAGATCACGGTCAAACTGACTGATCGGCGCGAGTTTCCCGCCAAGGTGGTCGGCGTGGACCGCCGCACCGACATCGCGGTGCTCAGGATCGATGCCAAGGACTTGCCGGCGGTCAGGATCGGAGATCCCGAGCAACTGAAGGTGGGCGAGTGGGTGATCGCGATCGGTTCGCCTTTCGGCTTCGAAAACAGCGTGACCGCGGGCATCGTCAGCGCGAAGGCGCGCTCGCTGCCGCAGGAGAACTACGTGCCGTTCATCCAGACCGATGTCGCGGTCAACCCCGGCAACTCGGGCGGCCCCCTGTTCAACATGAAAGGCGAGGTAGTCGGCATCAACTCGCAGATCTTCAGCCGCACCGGGGGTTACATGGGTCTGTCCTTCGCCATCCCGATCGACGTGGCGATGGATGTGAAGGACCAGCTGGTCAAGTACGGATCGGTAACCCGCGGACGGATCGGCGTGAACATCCAGGCAGTCGATCAGGCCCTGGCCAACTCATTCGGCCTGCCCAAGCCTCAGGGCGCGCTGGTGAGCCGTGTGGAGCCCGGCAGCCCGGCTGCCAGGGCCGGATTGAGGGAAGGCGACGTGATCCTCGGCATCAACGGCAAGGAGATCTCGCATCTCTCCGAGCTGCCGGCGCGCATCGCCGCCACCCGCCCGGGCACGACGATCGAGCTGCAGATCTGGCGCGACCGCGCCCGCCGCGACGTGACGGTCACGGTCGGCAAGCTGGAAGAGGCCGCGGTGGCGCGCGCCGACGACGACGCCACGGACGCGGCCACCGGCAAGCTGGGCCTGGCCGTGCGCGAGCTCACGCCGGAAGAGCGCTCACGGCTGCAGTCCGAAGGCGGACTCATGGTCGAGGAGGTGCGAGGGGCGGCGGCCAAGGCCGGCATACGCCCCGGCGACGTGATTCTGGCGGTCGGCAACACCCCCGTGAAGTCGGTCGAGGAGCTGCGCAAGCTCACGGCCAAGCCGTCGGGCAAGAGCATCGCGCTGCTCATCCAGCGCAACCAATCGCGCACTTACGTGCCGGTGCAGATCGGCTGAAGGGCTTCCCCGAGAAGGGCGTGCGATCCGGCGATCACTCGCCCTTCGTTCATGCGCGGTCCTCGTAACCGGGCGGCGGGACGAAACCCCCGACGGCAGCCGCCATGCAGCGCGCAAAGTGGATCGTGACGCGGTCGCCAAACTCCGGCCCGACGATCTGCAGACCGACCGGGAGGCCATTGCGGGTCAATCCGACCGGCGCGACGGTCGCCGGCAGATAAGCCATGGTGGCCAGAGCGATCCACGCAAGCTGTTCCCAGTACCAGCGCGCCTCGCCGTTGATCCGGATGGTTCTGGCCATCAGGTCTTCGCTGTGGTCATGGGGGATGGCTGCCACGGGGCTCGTCGGCATCAGCAGCACGTCGAACTCTCGGAAGAAATCGCGCAGCCGGGCACGCAACTGCTCGCGCCGCTCGTGCACCGCGAGCCAGTCCCGGTGCGCGGCGTTGGCGTAGCGCGCGAGCTTCGCATGCCAGCTCTCGGGCGGGCTTGCCGCGCCCGTCTCGATCACGCGGGCCATCGCCTTTTGCGACAGATGGGCCGTCGTGACCGGCCAGAGCAAACGCAGGTAGTCGTCGAACAGTGCGCCCAACCGCGGCACGGGTCGGGCGCGGCGGATGCTCACGCCCGCCCTGCCCAAGGCGTCCAGGCAGTTCTCGAGCAGTTCCTTGACCGCGCCGTCGATCGGAAAATCGCCGTCGTCGATCCACACCGCGGCGCGATAGTTCTGCAGTCGGCGCACGCAAGCTTCCTTCAGGGCTGCCGCCGGTCGCGCCGCTGCCAGCAGAACCGTTTCCAGATCGTCCGCATGGCGCGCGATCGGACCGACGACCGCCAAGTCGGGCGCTGCGACGTTGCCCGGCGGCGGTGGAATGTGTCCCTGGAAAGGGATGAGCCCGTAGGTCGGCTTGTGACCGTACACGCCGCAGCAGTGCGCCGGAATGCGGATCGAGCCGCCGATGTCGCTGCCCAGCTCGAAGGCCGAAAACCCGCAGGCCACCGACACTGCGGAACCGCCCGAAGAGCCGCCGCAGCTGCGCGTGCGGTCCCACGGATTGCGGGTCACGCCGAACAGCGTGTTGTAGGTCTGCAGGTCTCCCGTATAGATCGGTGTGTTGCTTTTGCCAAGCACGATGCAGCCGGCGCCAATCAGCATCTGCACAGCGGCGGCGTTGCGCTCGGGCACGTACCGGCTCCACTGCGCAGCGCCGCACGTGGTGCGCATGCCGGCCGTTTCCAGCGAGTCCTTGATTGTCACCGGCACCCCGGACAGCGGCGGCAACGCCTCGCCGCGGGCACGCGCGGCGTCGGCCCGATCGGCACTGCCGCGCGCACCCTCGTAATCGAACGTGACCACCGCGTTGAGCCTCGCGTTGTCGGTGGCGATCCGCGCAATCACGCGCTCCAAAAGTTCCCGTGCCTTGACCCGCCGTTGCCGCAGCGCCGCCGCCAGCTCCGCGACAGTGGAAAATCCGTTCATGGCCGTCCGGCGCCGCGGCGAGCCATGACCAGCGCGGCGATCGCGCCGGCGACAAAACCGCCGATATGCGCGCCGTAGGCAACTCCAGTGGCCGACGGGGCAACGACGAAGGGCAACAGGTTATCGACCAGCAGATACAAGCCCAGCGCCACCCACGCGGGCACCAGCACCACATGGGCGAAGAACGGAATCAGTACCAGGAAGCGCACGTAGTTGCGCGGGAACCACACGAAGTAAAAGCCCAGGACCCCGGAAATCGCGCCCGAGGCGCCCACCATCGGCAACGGCGAGTCCGCCGCGAACCACGCGTGCGAGAGCGTCGCCGCCACGCCCGTCGCCAGATACCAGAACAGGAACCAGAAAGAACCCAAGCGATGCTCGACGTTATCACCGTAGATCCACAGAAAGAGCATATTGCCCAGCAGATGCATGAGCCCGCCGTGCAGGAACATGGCGGTAAAGAGCGCGACCACGCTCGGGGCGGCCGGGCGGTAGCCGTACTCGAAGGTCACGAGATCGTAGGCGCTGAGCTGACGGAGCACGCTCTGCAGCGAGGTTCCCGGCGGCAAATTCTCCGCGATTGCCTGCAGATACAAAGGCAGCCGAGGATCGCCCGGCGCAGGCGCGACCGCGGACAATGGCACGCTCACCATCACGAACACCGCGACGTTCGCCATGATGAGCAGAATCGTCACCGGTCCGATGCCGCGGGGGTTGGGGTGATCTCCGATCGGGATGAACATGCGTCGAGAAGCGAACCAGCGCCCGGGCGCGCGGATCAACAGCAACCAGGTCGTAAGGATTGGGGTCCGGGTAATGCGAAGAATAGCGTGAACACCGCTACAGGGGCGCGCAGGCCTTGGCGTGATCGGGGACCGCTGTCGGTAGGGCAAGGCCCGGCATCGGTGGCGCTTTCGGGCTTGTGCCCGGGCGTGTTGCACGGCTCGAGACCCCGAGCTGGCAGCCGTGTGCGATGCCTGCCCAAGGTATCCTGGATACAAGACGCGAGGACTCAGCTGGTTAGCTCATGGTTTTAAAGTCGAGTCGCAACCTGAGGGTCCAGTGGAACGCGCCGCGCTGTCTTGCAGTTCGGCGATCAGACATCTGCAGAGGCGCGCATCTGGCGGTTGCGGTGCGCGCCGAAACATGGCTCAATTTCAAGCTACAACGAAGAACAACAAGATACGCAGCCAACGAGATCCGAAGTCCAAACACCCGCTGTGACTAGGGAGGCGGCGGTGCAGCAACAAGATTCCGCACGGGAGTATCCGGATCTCAGTCCGGAGCTGGTGGAGATCGTGCGCGCTGTTCAGGCCGCGCTCATGGAGAGGAGAGCGCGGCTTCAGCTCGAGTTGATCGACACCGGGCCATCCAAGCTCGAGTCCGCATTTGCCCGGGAGAGTGCCAGGCGCCTGCCGGTGGCCGGCGCCATCGCTTCCCATCCCCAGTTGATCGCCGCGATCGTCGAATCGGCCGACGCCGCAATCATCAGCGAAACCGTCGACGGCATCGTGCTCACCTGGAACAAGGGCGCCGAGCAGATCTTCGGCTATGGCGCGGAGGAGGTCATCGGGCAGAGCCACCTTTGCCTGTTTCCGGATTTCCTGAAACACGAGGAGGCCAAGATCTGGAAGCAGGTGGTGGCCGGCGATTCGGTCACGCAGTACGAGGCGGTACGCCAGCACAAGAGCGGACGATTGATCGATCTGGCGATGAGCATTTCGCCGATCCGCGAGAACGGCGAGGTGGTGCGCGTGGTGATCGTCGCCCACGACGTGACCGAGCGCAAGCGCATCGAGCGCGCGCTCATGGAGAGCGAGCGCAAGCAGCGCCAGCGCGCGGCCGAACTGAAGGCCGTGCTCGACTCGGTGCCGGCCGCGGTCTGGATCGCTCACGATCCCGAGTGCAAGGTAATCACCGGCAACCGTGCTGCCTATGACCTGCTGCGGCTGCCCCAGGGCAGCAACGTCTCCTTGAGTGCGCCCGACGCCGAGCGACCGAAGCACTTCGCGGTATACCGCAATGGACGCGCGCTCGCGCCCCACGAGCTGCCGGTGCAGATGGCCGCTTCGCGGGGGATCGAGGTGCGTGACTTCGAGGAGGACATCGTCTTCGACGATGGCACGATCAAGCACCTGATCGGCAACGCCACACCACTGCGTGATGCCCAGGGAAATGTGTACGGTGCGGTGGCCGCCTTCGTGGACATCACCGCACGGCGCGCGGCGGAAGACCAGATCCGCCACATGGCACACTTCGATTCGCTCACCAATCTGCCGAACCGCGTGCTTCTGATGGACCGTCTGGAACAGGCGATCGCCATGTCGGCGCGCAACCAGACGCATACCGGGGTGATCTTCGTCGATCTGGACTACTTCAAGCAGATCAACGATACGCTCGGCCACCATGTCGGAGACCTGCTGCTGCAGCAGGTGGCGGAGCGGCTGCGCAACGGAGTGCGCGAAGTCGATACCGTTTCGCGGCTCGGCGGCGACGAGTTCCTGGTGATTCTGCCGGAGCTGCGCCAGACCGAAGATGCACGCAACATCGCGCGCAAGCTGCTGTCGGTGCTGTCGGCCGATTACATCGTCTCCGGCCACAAGCTGCAGATCACCCCGAGCCTGGGCATCAGCGTCTATCCCGAGCACGCCCGGGAAGCGAGCGCTCTGATCCGGCTCGCCGATCAAGCGATGTATCAGGCCAAACAGGCCGGTCGCCACACTTTCCGTTTCTACGGCAACTAACTGCGGCGCGCGGCGCGCTGCGCGCGGACACGCATCGTCGGCCGCACGTACCCGGACGGCACGGCTAAGCCGGACGGATGTCCAGTCGTTCGCCGACCGGGATGCAGTAGATGTGCACGGGCTGACTGCGGCCGCGCAACACGAGCGGAGGCAGCGCCAGGGGAGCCAGCTCGAATTTCGCTGCCTCCAGAGAGCGCTTCACCGCCTCGGAAAACAGCATCTCGCCGGCGCGCGCCCGCTGGCCCAGGCGCGATGCCACGTTCACCGTGTCGCCGATGATGGTGTAGCTCATGAACTGCGGGGAGCCGACGTTGCCCGCGATGACTTCGCCTTCGTTGATTCCGATGCCAAGACCGACCTCGATGCCGAGCCCGCGCTTCCACTGCTCTGCCAGCTCGCGAAAGCGCGACAGCATGTCGCCCGCGGCTCGAACCGCGCGCACCGACGCGTCCGGTTGTTCGATCGGAACGCCGAACCCGGCCAAGAGACAGTCGCCGGCCATATTGAACACCGTGCCCTGGTGCTCGAAGGTGATCCGGGTAAGCAGCGAGAAGTATTCGTTGAGCAGAGGCACCACCTCCGCCGGCGAGAGCTGCTCGGAGATGCGGGTAAAACCGCGCATGTCCGCGAAGAGCACCGTGGCGCGAACCCGCGTGTTGCGATCGGCCAGCGCCGTCTGGCGCAGCGCCTCGTCGGCCAGTATCCGGTCGACCAGCGCAGGCGAAACATAGCGGCGGAACGCCTCGCGGATTTCTTCCCCGCGCCGGATTTCCGCGTCCAGGCGCGCCGCCGCCAGCGTGCGCCGCGTGGCTCCGACGCGCAGCAGCGCGCTGACGCGCACCAGGAACTCCTCGCGACCGACGTCCCGGGTCATGAATTCGTCCACCCCGACCGCGAAACCTTCGAGCCTGTGCTGCGAGGAGTCGGCCAGCACGAGAAACGGCAGCGAGACGGTCTCGGGATCGTTTTTCAGGAGCCGGCACAGATCAAGACCGGTTAGGTCGGGGCCGTCGACGTCGGCCACGATCAGATCCGGTGGCTGCCCTGCCTGCACCAGGCGCAAGACGTCCTCGCACGACTCCGCGCCTTCGACCACGATGCCGGAGCCGTCGAGATGGCGGCTGACCAGAGCATGATTCGCCCCCCCGCGCCCGACGACCACGACCCGAAACGGTCGCTCCCGTGCCAGCACGCTGCGCTCCCCCGTCAGGATGGACTTCCTGAACTACGGCATCCCCGCCGTTTCTTCACTCCTGCCGCGCGGGTGCCTTCGCCCCCCGCAGAAAATCGAAATCGCAACCGAAATGTGCCTGCAGCACGTGGTCGCGATACAGCTTTGCGTAGCCTCGCGAGGGAGTCGGCGGCGGCCGCCAGGCACTGCGTCGGCGGCCGAGTTCCTCCTCGGCGACCAGCAGGTCGAGCCGGCGCTCCCTGACCGAGAGCCGGATGCGATCTCCGGTGCGCACCAAAGCAAGGTTCCCGCCAGAAGCGGCGTCCGGTGCGACGTGCAGCACCACCGTGCCGAACGCAGTGCCGCTCATCCTGGCGTCCGAGATGCGAACCATGTCCTTGACCCCGGCCCGCGCCAGTTTTCTGGGGATCGGCAGGTATCCGGCTTCGGGCATGCCCGACGGGCTCGTCGGGCCGGCGTTTTTCAGCACCAGGAAGTCATCCGCGGTGACATCGAGATCCGGGGCGTCGATCCGCGCCGCCAGGTCCTCCAGCGATTCGAAAACCACCGCGCGCCCCTCGCGCTCGAACAGCCTTGGATCGGCGGCCGCGCGTTTCAGGATCGCGCCTTGTGGCGCCAGAGTGCCGAACAGCGCAACCAGGCCGCCGCTCGCCTGATAAGGATCCTCGAGCGGGCGGATCACGCTGCGATCGACGAACGCCGGCGGATTCGCCAGCCGTTGCCCGAGTGTCTCGCCGGTCACCGTCTTGCAGCCGAGGTCGAGCAGATCGCGCAACTCGTAGAGCACCGCCTGCATCCCGCCGGCGGCGAACAAGTCCTGCATGTAGTGGCTTCCGGTCGGCTTCAGGTCCACCAGCACCGGCGTGCGCTCCGAAATCGCGTTCAGCGTGGCGAGCGGCACGTCGATCCCGGCGCGGCCCGCGATCGCCGCGAGATGGATAATGGCGTTGGTGGAGCCTCCGATCGCCAGCAGCACGGTCAACGCGTTGCGCACCGCCGCGGGCGTGACGATCTCCAAGGGAATCGGTCCGCGCGCCAGCGCCATGCGCATCGCGAGTTCCCCGGTCGCTTCTGCCGCGCGCAGCCGGTCGGCGTGGACCGCAGGGATTGCGGCCGTTTGCGGCAGCATCATCCCGAGTGCTTCCGCCAGACAGGCCATGGTGCTCGCGGTGCCCATCACGGCGCAGGTGCCCGCGGTGGTGGCGAGATTGCCTTCGATCTGCTCGATCTCTTCATCGTCGATCTCGCCGGCGCGGTACTTCGCCCAGAAACGCCGACAGTCGGTACACGCACCTAGGCGTTCGCCTCGATAAGACAGTGCCATCATTGGACCGGTGACCAACTGAACGGCCGGCACCGCGGCCGAAACCGCGCCCATCAACTGCGCGGGAACGGTCTTGTCGCAGCCACCGATCAGGACCGCCGCGTCCATGGGCTGGGCGCGCAGCATTTCCTCCACGTCCATCGACATGAGATTGCGGAACATCAGGCTGGTGGGCGAAAGGAAGACCTCGCCCAGAGAAATCGTCGGAAAATCGACAGGAAGCCCCCCGCTTTTCAGCACTCCCCGCTTCACCGCCTCGACCAGTTCCGGCATCAAGCGATGGCAGTTGTTGAAGCCGCTGGGCGAGCTGCAGATGCCCACGATCGGCCGATCCAGCGTGTCCCTGGAATAACCCATCGATCTGGCGAACGAACGACGCAGATAGGCGGCGAAATCCGGGTCGCCGTAGTGGGTGAGATTGCGACGGATGCCTCGCGGCTGATCGCTGCGGTTCTTGGTCATGGTCGAGCATCGTCCCCGAGCGCGAGTTCGAAAGCAAATATGCCGGTGCACCTCGCAAGCCCCCGGCGCTTGCCGGCCAGTCTCACTCCCGATCCGGCGCCGCCAACCGGTCTGAAGGACGGTCAGGCCGAAGAACAACGCTTCGGAGATCCGGTGATGCGCTGCGCTGATCGGGAGTCGTCGCCGAGGGCGTCGATCGAGATCCGGCGATGCGCACAGGCTCAAAGACGCTCGAGGACGGTCGCGGTCGCCTGACCGTGCCCGATGCACATGACCTGCAACCCGAGGCTGCCTCCGGTCGCCTCCAGGCCGGCAAGCATCTTCGCCATCAGGCCTGCTCCTGTTGCACCCAGCGGATGTCCGTGGGCGATGGCACCGCCCCACGGATTGACCTTGGCCATGTCCGGCTCGACCTCTCTTGCCCACGCGAGCACAACCGAGGCGAAGGCCTCGTTGATCTCGATCCAGTCGAGATCCGAGACGGTCAGCCCCGCCCGCTTCAACGCCAGGCGCGTGGCGGGGATCACGCCCGTCAACTGCATCGTGGGATCGTCACCGATCGCCACGCGCGCGCGGAATCGCGCTCTTGGCCTCAAGCCGTCGGCCAGCGCCGCCGACCGCTCGCCGATCAGGACCGCCGATGCGCCGTCGGAGATCTGGCTCGAATTCGCCGCCGTCACTACGCCGCCCTGCGCACGGAAAGCGGGTTTGAGCGAGCGCATCTTCTCCTCGTCGATAATGGCCCGCACGCCTTCGTCCCGCTCGAGCAACATCGTCCGTCCTTCGGGCGAAACGGCAGGCGTGGGAAGGATTTCCACGTTAAGCCTCGATGCCTGAGCCCGAGCAGCGCGGCGATGGCTCTCCTTCGCGAAATCGTCCAGCGCCTCGCGCGTAAGCCCCCATTTCCGGGCGATGCGTTCGGCGCTTTCTCCCTGATGGATCAGATCGTGCCGCTTGAACAGCTCGGGATTGAGGCGCTCGAACCCCTGGTTTGCGGCTCCCAGCGAGATGTCCAGAAACATCGGCACGCGGGTCATGCTCTCCACCCCGCAGCCGATGACGTATTTCATGTCTCCGGCTGCGACCGCCTGGGCGGCGAAGTGAACCGCCTGCTGCGAGGAACCGCACATGCGGTTTAGCGACACGCCGGGCACTTCCACCGGCAGCGCGGACAACAGTACCGCCAGGCGCGCAGGATTGGCGCCCTGCTCTCCGGCCAGCGTCACGGTCCCGGCGATCACGTCCTCGATCTTTCCCGGATCGATCCGGCTGCGAGCCAGCAATCCATCGATGGCGTGAGCGAGCAGGCTGTCCGGTCGCTGCTCGCGCAGCGCGCCGCCGCGCCTGCCGAACGGCGTTCTAACCGCTTCGATGACGACAGGTTCGCCCATGAGCGTGGCTCAAGTATTCGTCACCAGCACCACCTTGCCGCTGACGCGCTTGTACATGACCTCGTTCAGCGCCTCGGCAGCGCGTTCGAGCGGATACGTCGCGTGCACGTGCGGCCTGACCCGCCCCTCGACGTAGAGCCTCATCAGCGCTTCGTTGTTGCGCCGGTTACGCTCCGGCTCGTTGCGGGTGAACGCGCCCCAGAACACGCCTACGATCGAGCATCCTTTCAGCAGGGCCAGGTTCAACGGAATTTTCGGAATCTCGCCCGCGGCGAAACCCACCACCAGAAAGCGGCCGTTCCATGCCATATCGCGCAGCGCGGGCTCCGAGTAGGAGCCACCCACCGGATCGAACACCACATCGACGCCCTTGCCGGCGGTCAGCATCTTGATTCGGCCGCGCAGATCCTCGGTTCCGTAGTTGATGAGTTCGTCGGCACCGTTGGTCTTGCAGACCTGAAGCTTCGAATCCGATGAGGCGGCGGCGATGACTCTCGCACCCATGACTTTACCGAGTTGAATCGCGGCGATGCCGACGCCGCCTGAGGCTCCAAGCACGAGCAGCGTCTCGCCCGGTGCCAGTTGCGCGCGGTCCTTCAACGCATGGTAGGACGTCCCGTAGGTCAGGACGAAGCCCGCCGCCGAGACGAAATCCATCGAGGCAGGCATGGCGATCGTGCGCTCGGCGTCGACCGCCAGTTCCTCGGCAAACCCGCCCCACGTCGTGAACGCGATCACCCGATCGCCCGGTTTCGGCGAAACGACGTCCGGCGCGACCTCCTTGACCACGCCGGCGACCTCTCCACCGGGCGAGAAAGGCGGCTCCGGCTTGAACTGGTATTTGCCCTGGATGATCAGCGTGTCAGGGAAGTTGACGCCGCAGGCCTTCACCGACAGAACCACCTGACCCCTGGCGGGCCTGGGCGATGGCACGTCCTCGACCCTGAGCTTCTCCGGCGGCCCCAGCTCCTTGCACAGGACTGCTCTCACCGGCTCACGCTCCCGAGGGTCTCACCAGGGTCGTTCCTCAGGATTTTCTCGACCTGGCGCCAACCGGCCTCGGCCATCGGGCGAGCACGCTTGCCCTGCTCATAGGCATAAGCGCTTGCGGCGGTACCGTCCTTGACTCTGCCCATGATGCCCTGAAGGATGGCCGCCAGCCGGAACATGTTGTAGGCCATGAAGAAGTCCCAGTGCGCGATGCTGGAGCGCCCGGTGCGCTCGCAGTACATGCGCACGTACTCCTCTTCGCTGGGAATGCCGAGCGCCTTCAGATCGACGCCGCCGATGCCGCGGAACTCGGCGGAGGTCAGGCGCCAGTACATGCAGTGATAGGCGAAATCCGCCAGCGGATGCCCCAGCGTCGAGAGTTCCCAGTCGAGCACGGCCAGAATGCGCGGCTCGATGGGATGGAAGATCACGTTGTCCATGCGGTAGTCGCCGTGCACGATCGTGGTCTCGTCTTCCGGCGGGATGTTCCTGGGCAGCCACTCGATCAGATTCTCCATCGCTTCGATGCGCTCGGTTTCGGAAGCGCGGTATTGCTTGATCCAGCGATGGATCTGCCGCTCGATGTAGTTGCCGGGCTTGCCGTAGTCGGCAAGTCCGAGCGTGACGTAGTCCACGCAGTGCAGGGCCGCGATGACCCGATTGAGTTCGTCGAACATTGCCCGGCGCTGCGCCTTGCTCATCCCCGGCAAGGTCTGGTCCCACAGGACGCGGCCTTCGACGTAATCCATGACGTAGAACGTCGTGCCGATTACCGATGGGTCCTCGCACAGGCAGTAAGTACGGGCCACCGGGACTTCGGTGCCGTGCAGCGCCGTGATCACGCGATACTCCCGTTCCACCGCATGCGCCGAGGGCAACAGCTTGCCAGGCGGCTTGCGACGCAATACGTAACGCCGGCCACCGGCCTTGAGCAGAAAAGTGGGATTGGACTGCCCGCCCTTGAATTGCTCGACCTGCAGAGGACCGGAGAAACCTTCGATGCGGGCGCTCAGGTAGCGCTCGAGGCTGGCGACGTCAAAGCGATGTCGCTCCTGGACCGGCATCGTGCCGATGAACTGCTCGTGCATGCCCTCCTCCTTGGCGCCGTCGAGAATAGCATAGGCCCGCCTTCGCTCCGCGCGCCGCCGGGCCCGGGCGCAAACCACTGTGCCCTTGTGCCCCTGTGGTTAAATTGCCTCCGGCAGGAAGGGTAGGGATGAGACAGTTCAAGGATCGCGTCGCGGTGGTTACCGGAGGAGCCAGCGGCATCGGGCGCGCCATGGCTCTTCGCTTCGCGCGCGAGGGCATGAAGGTCGTTCTCGCCGACATCGAGGGCCCGGCCCTCGAGGCCACGGAACGGGAGTTTCGCGATCTCGGCTTGTCGGCGACCGGCGTTCTCTGCGACGTCTCCAAGGCCCGGGACGTCGAGGCGCTGGCGCAGGCTGCGCTGCGCGCCCACAATGGGGTGCACGTCGTTTGCAACAACGCGGGCGTGGCACCGCTCGGGCTGGTTTGGGAACACTCGGTCAAGGACTGGGAGTGGGCCTTGGGGGTGAACGTCTGGGGCGTGATTCACGGAATCCGTGTCTTCACGCCGATCCTGCTCCGACAGGGCGACGAGGGCCATATCGTCAATACCGCTTCGGTCGCGGGATTGCTCTCCCTGCCCGGAATGGGCATGTACTGCCTGACCAAGCACGCGGTGGTCGCACTCACCGAGACCCTGTATCACGACTTGACCAGGCGCTCCGACAGGGTGCGCTGCTCGGTCCTGTGCCCGGCCTACGTGCCGACCCGTATCTCGGATTCCGAGCGCAACCGTCCGCCCGACCTGCGCGACGGCCGCACCAGGTCCGAGGAAGAACAGGCCCTCGAGCAACAACTGCGTCACGCGGTGCAGTCGGGACGGATCTCTGCCGAGCAGGTGGCCGACATGGTGCTTGAGGCCATCCGGGCCGAGCGCTTCTACATCCTGCCGCACCAGAGAATCAAAGGCGCGATCGAAACCCGCATGCAGGACATCCTGATGGAACGCGCGCCGACCGATACGCTAAAGCGCTGACGACTGATCGTCGGCGCCCGCGGTCAGGTAGTCTTCCGGAAGCCCTACGCGATTGCCCAAGGCAGTGTGAGCACCGCCCACAAGGCGATCATCAAGGCCAGCGGCAGTGTCAGTTTCAGAACTTTTTCGAGCATCGTCGTCGCGCGAGCGCCGGGCCGGCGCCTCGGCACCCGACAGGCATCTTAATTAAGAATGATTATCATTTCCTAATCATTTGTCAACCGACCGACAGCTCCAAATGCCTTCTTCAAGAATCGCCTTTCTGGCGGGATTGCGCGACGTTGTCCCCTTGCTCGTAGGCGCCGCCCCGTTCGGAGTCATCTACGGCGTGCTGGCCGTGGAGGCCGGCATTGCACCGGCTGCGGCGCAATTCATGTCTCTGGTCGTGTTCGCCGGCTCGGCGCAACTCATCGCGGTGCAGCTCACGAGCGCCGGGGCGTCGGGCGTTGTGATCGTGCTGAGCGTGTTCATCGTCAACCTGCGCCACGCCCTGTACAGCGCCTCCCTCGCGCCCCACACCAGGGCGCTGCCGCGCAGCTGGAAGTGGCTGCTGTCGTACCTGCTGACCGACGAGGCGTACGCCGTCGCGATCAATCGCTACCGAGAGCAGGCCGATCAGTCTAACAACCACTGGTATTTTCTCGGTGCAGGGCTTGCGCTCTGGACCACGTGGCAGGTCGCGACCGCGGCCGGAATCGTTCTCGGCACCGAGATTCCCGCCGGCTGGTCGCTCGATTTTGCCCTTCCGCTCACGTTTATCGCCATCGTGGCGCCCGGGCTCAGGACAAGAGCCGATCTCGCGGCGGCACTGGTCGGCGGGATAGTGGCGCTGCTCGCTTGGGCCTTGCCCTACAAGCTGGGGTTGATCGCTGCGGCTTTGGCGGGTATTACGGCCGGCCTTTTGGTCGCGAGGCGCGGATGACCGAGCTATGGATGGCGCTGCTCGCAGGTGGGGCGCTGACCTTCCTGAGCCGGCTGTCGTTCATTTCGCTGCTCGCCGGCCGCGAGATTCCGCCGCTTGCCATGCAGGCGCTGCGTTTCGTACCACCCGCGGTGTTGAGCGCGATCGTCTTTCCCGAGCTGCTGATGCGTAACGGCACGCTGGACGCCGCGCCCGACAACCCGCGCCTGATCGCGGGCTGCATTGCGATCTTCGTGGCGTGGAAATTCAGACGGATCCTTCCCACGATCGCTGCGGGGATGGTGAGTCTGTGGCTGCTTCTGTCGCTTGCCTGAAGCTCACATCCTGATTGGTTTCTTGGCGAGTTTTCGCTGCAGCGTTCTGCGGTGCATCTTCAGCGCGCGCGCGGTGGCGGAGATGTTCCCGCCATGTTCGGCCAGTACGCGCTGAATATGCTCCCATTCCAGGCGCGCGAGAGAGGGTGGATCGGCAAGCGGCACATGCGCATCGCCCGCTTCGCGGCACAGCGCCTCGAGGATCTGATCCGCATCCGCCGGCTTGGCGAGGTAGTGCACGGCGCCCAGTTTGATCGCTTCGACCGCGGTGGCGATGCTGGCGTATCCGGTCAGCACGATCGTGCGCGTGCGCGGCAACGCGGCTTTCAGCCGCGACACCACTACCAGCCCTGAATCGCCGGGGAGTTTGAGATCGACGATTGCATAGGTGGGCCGCACACGCATGGCGAGCTCCAGCGCCTGCTTGGCCGATGTCGCCAATGACACGTTGTACCCCCGCCGAACGAGAGACCGGCCGAGGACCGCGCCGAATGTGTCGTCGTCCTCCACGAGCAGAACGGTGCAGCTCATGCCGCACCTCTGGCCGTGGTCGGCAGCGTTACGCGCGTGGTGGCACCGCCTTGCGCACGGTTCCCGAGGTCAACGCGGCCACCCAGTCGTTCGACAGCGGCCTTCGCAAGCAGCAGCCCGAGCCCAAGTCCCCGTCCTGGCTTTTCCGTATAGGGCACCACACCGGCCATCCGTCTGGCTTCGTCCGACATCCCAGGCCCTTCGTCTCGGATCTCGATCGTCACTTCGCGCGCTGACCAGTCGCACACCACCTCAATAGGCTCCGCCGAGGCGTCGGCAGCGTTGTTCAGCAGGCTTACCAGCGCCTGGACGGTCGTCTCCTCCACCATGACGGCCGGCGCCTCACCATCTCCTGCGATACGCACAGTCAGACGAGACGCGGGGCGAAGGATGCTCCATCGGTTTTCCGCCTCAGCGATCAGTTCGCGCAAAGCGATCAGCCGGACGCTCTCGGCCCGAGCGCTTCCTGCGCGACCGACCAGGCTGGTCACGATCCGTTTGCAGGCTTCCACCTGTTCGCGCAAGGCGCGCAAGTCTTCGACGAGGCGGGAACCTTCAGGACGTTCCCGCTCCATGTCCTTGACGATCACCGCCATGGTCGACAGCGGTGTGCCCAGCTCGTGTGCCGCACCGGCAGCAAACGTACCCAGCGCCACCAGCTGCCGATCACGCAACGCCCGTTCTCGTGCCGTCGCAACCTCGCGATCCCTTGCCCTCAGCGACTCCGCCATGCTTGCGACGAAGGACGCGATCAGCGCGGCGCTCAGCAAGAAGTTCAGCCACATGCCCAGCACGTGGAGCCCGAATGCGTCCGAGTGCCGCGCATGATCGTCACCGAGCGGCTGGTACCAGAAGAGCAGAACGGTGTACGCAGCAACCGTCAGGATGGTCATGGTCCATGCGTAGCGCATGGGCAGCGCTGTGGCCGCGATCGTGAGCGGAAGAAGATAGAGCGACACGAAGGGGTTGGCTGCCCCGCCCGTCAAGTACAACGCCACGCTCAGAAGCACGACATCGACCGAGAGCTGCCCGAACACCTCCGGATCGCTCGCGGGCCGACGATCCCGCAGCCGCCAGGCGGTGAGCGCGTTGAAGGCGGCAAACGCTCCTGTGATCGCTGCAAGTGCAGCAAGCGGGAGTTCGATGTCTAGCACAAAGGCGGCGATCAGCACCGCCACGAGCTGGCCGGCGATGCTTACGTTGCGCAGCCAGAACAACCTGCCGAGACGGGCCTCGGCAGACACTGCAAGCATGCGGTCCGGCATCCTGGTCTCCAGTAGCGAAAGTTGGAATTCTACGGTGCGCACGCGCCGCGCCCGCGGTGCGACAAAGTGTCGCATTCCCTCGGCGGCACACCTTCGCCTAGCATTCGCAAAGCTTTTCCACCCGTGAGCTCGCGATGCGACCGATTTGGTGGTTTCTCGCCGCGTGTCTTGCCGGCAGAGCTGCCCCCGCAGCGGCCGGCTGTGGCACTGCATTCTGCTCGCTCAGCACGGATTGGAGCATTCAGGGCGCCTGGACCGATCCGGGCAGTCGCGTTGATCTGCGCTACGAGTTCATCGACCAGAATCAACCGCGCACAGGCACTCGCAACATCTCCGTCGGAGACATCCCTCAGCACCACGATGAGATCCGCACCATCAATCGCAACTGGATCGTTGGATTCGAGCATACCTTCGGGCCCAACTGGAGCACCGGCTTGCAACTGCCCATAGCGAGCCGCAGCCATTCGCACATCCACAACCACCATGGGGCACAGCTGTTCGAGGCCTGGAACTTCACGGAAGTCGGCGATGCGAGGATCGTCGGCCGCTATCGCTTCGCGCCCGAGCTGCCGGATTCCGGCGCTTTCGGTTTGCAGTTCGGCTTGAAGCTGCCCACCGGCAAACACAACGTCAAGAACACGCAGGAAGACTTAGCGGAGCGGTCGCTGCAACCGGGCTCCGGTACCGTCGATGCGATTCTCGGCGGATTTTTCTCTGGTCAGCTGGGAGACGATGCACTCTGGTTCACGGATGCAACATGGACCTCCGCGCTCGCCGAGCGGGACAACTATAAACCTGGCAAGCGGGTCGTGGTTATCCTGGGGGCTACGCTTCCCTGGACCACCCACCGCGCCTTTCTGCTCCAGTTCTATGCTCAGTGGAAGGACCGCGACTCGGGCTCGGAGGCAGACCCGGAGAATACCGGTGGCGCCTATCTGCATGTCTCTCCGGGCGTGAGCTTCGAGGGCCGCAGGACACAGATCTACAGCTTTGTGCAGCTTCCCCTGTATCAGCGGGTGAATGGAGTCCAGCTCGTCGCAGACTGGGCTCTTGTCGCGGGCTTGAGCCGCAGATTCTGACGCGGGTACATCCCGCACCTACGCGTGCCATGGGCCGCTCGTGGCGATTCGCGCCAGCTGCGCTGCACGCGATGTCCTGTGTCGATTGCAGGTGTCGGCCATTGGTCCTAAAATGCCGCGCGCCATGTAGATCGCCTTCCATCGCCGCCTTCGGCGGCACCCGCGGCCCCTGGTGTTTCCGGGGGATTCCCCAATCGCGGCCTCACGTGCCGCCGTAGCCAGTAGTACCGTCATGGATCGATTCAATCCGCCCTTGTCTCCGGAAGTCGCCCGGCGCCGGACGTTCGCCATCATCTCTCATCCGGATGCCGGCAAGACCACGCTCACCGAGAAGCTGCTGCTGTTCGGTGGCGCCATCCAGGCAGCGGGTACCGTGAAAGCCAGAAAGAGCGGCCGCTACGCGACCTCGGACTGGATGGCGATTGAAAAGGAGCGCGGCATCTCGGTAGCCAGCTCGGTCATGCAGTTCGAATACAAGGACTGCGTCATCAATCTGCTCGACACGCCGGGCCACCGCGACTTCTCGGAAGACACCTACCGCGTGCTGACCGCGGTGGATGCCGCGCTCATGGTGATCGATTGCACCAAAGGCGTGGAGCCGCAGACCGTCAAGCTGCTCGAGGTGTGCCGCCGCCGCAACACGCCGATCATCACGTTCATCAACAAGCTGGACCGGGAGGGCCGCCATCCCTTCGAACTGATCGACGAGATCGAAGAAGTGCTCAAGATCCACTGCGTGCCGGTCACCTGGCCGATCGGCATGGGCAAGCGCCTCGCCGGGATCTACGATCTGGGAGCCGATCGCATCTTGCTCTACCCCGGCGCAGGGGCGGCGGACGAGCGCGCGGTCGAGGACGTTCCGGGGCTCGGCGGCGACGCGCTGCAGACCCGGTTTTGCGCCGAGATCGCCGATGCGCGCGAGGAGATCGCGCTGCTGCGCGCCGAAGGCCGCGCATTCGACCGCGAACATTTCCTGGAGGGAGAGTTGACCCCGGTGTTGTTCGGCTCGGCAATGAACAATTTCGGCGTTGACCGGGTGCTGGACACACTGGTTTCGCAGGCGCCCGCTCCGCGTCCACGCGCGACCCTGCAACGCGAAGTCCATCCGGACGAGCCTCGCTTCTCCGCGTTCGTCTTCAAGATCCAGGCCAACATGGACCCGCAGCACCGCGACCGCATCGCTTTCCTGCGCGTATGTTCAGGCCGTTTCGAGCGTGGCATGCGCCTCTTGCACGTGCGCTCGGGAAAAGAGCTGCGCGCCAACCAGGTCGTGAGCTTTCTGTCCCAGCGCCGGGAGACCGTGGAGGACGCCTGGCCTGGGGACATCATCGGCTTGATGAACCACGGCAGCATCGACATCGGCGACACCTTCACCGAGGGCGAAACGCTGTCGTTTCTCGGCATACCCTATTTCGCGCCCGAGCTGTTCCAGGCGGTGACGCTGCGCGACCCGCTCAGGAGCAAGCAGCTGCAGAAGGGGTTGCAGCAACTCGGCGAGGAAGGTGCGATCCAGGTCTTTCGCCCGCTGCTCGGCAACGAAGTCATTCTCGGCGCGGTCGGCGCGTTGCAGTTCGATGTCGTTGTGCATCGCCTCAGGACAGAGTACGGGGTGCAGGCCACGACCCGGCCGCTGTCCCTGTATGGCGCACGCTGGATCACTTCGCGCAATCCCTCGAAGCTCGCCCAATTCCGTGAGAAGCTCGCGGCGAACCTGGCGATCGACGCCTCGGGCAGTCTCGCCTACTTGGCTACCTCCCGCCCCAACCTCGAACTGACCATGGAACGTTGGCCGGAGATCGCGTTCCACGACGTCCGCGAGCACGCCGGACAGCCGGCCGGCGCTGCGACGGAGGGTCCGGGCCGCGCCTGAGAAGGGCGTTGAAGCTGCGCTCCGATCCGTAGGGCGGATCGTTAAGGATGAATAGCGCCTTCATGTCGATCGCGATGAGTGACGGCGTTGTCCGTCACCGGCAGAAAAGGAATCATGAGCAGGCCGTGCAGTTTCAGCGACCGTCGCGGGTTCTCCAGCCCGTTCACGCCGATCTGCATCGCGCGATGGCCGAGGCGCGGTTGAGCGCGGTTGCTGCCGAACAGCCGGTCCCAAACCGAGCGGTTGAACCCGTAGTTGCCGTTGGTTTCTCGCGGGTCCTTTGAGTGATGCACGCGGTGCATGTCGGGCGTGACGATGAGCCAGCGCAGTATCCTGTCCGGCCCCGCGGGCAGGCTCGCATTGGCGTGGTTGAACACTGCGGCGCCGTCCAACACCACCTCGAAGATCATCACCGCCTGCGCCGTCGGGCCGAAAGCAAAGATCACCGCCGCCTTGACGAGCATCGACGGGGGCGATCAACATTCCGCTGCCGGAGCTGCAAAAACGGCTCGGCGATCTGTCCAAGCGCAAGGAGATCGTCGCCTACTGCCGAGGGCCTCATTGCCTGATGGCGTTCAGCGCCGTGAAGACATTGCGCAGCAAGGGCTACAAGGCGCGCAGACTGGAGACCGGACTGCCGGAGTGGAAGAGCGCCGGCTTGCCGGTCGAGGCAACCGGCCCGGCCCCGCTCCATCGAGCTTGAGCAGGCGGGCAAACAACCGGCGTGAGTTCTCCGGGTCTTGCCCTCCGGCGGTCCTCGAGCGTGCCCCGCGGCAAGCGCGGGAGCACCCGTTACCTGGGCTTGCCGCTGCCGTGCTTGACGAACGGAAAGATCTGGGTATAGCCGAGGATGTCGGTGATCAGCAGCACGATGAAGATCACCAGCAAAAAGCCAAGCACGCTCACTCCGCCGGCGGGCGCGCTCTCGATCTTGTGCGCCAGCGTCGAGACTTCCTCGTCGGAGAGCGCCGCCACCCGTTCTTCGGCTGCCCGGGGATCCACGCCGAGTTCCTGCATCTTCGCCCGCACTTCGGCCCGTCGCAGCGTCTCCAGCACAAAGCTCCGGTCGGCGGTTGCGTCGCGCGCCGCGACGATCTGCTCGGTCGTGATCAGGCCCGCGGCCTGCACCTGGCCCAGCAACGCCATCCACACAACCAGAAACCCCGCAAGCAGTCTTTTCACTTTTCGATCTCCCTGGTAAAGAGCGGTTGAGTCACGCAGGCCGCGCAGATCGCAGACAAGAGTCGTCGATGCCCGTTGCTCTTCATGTCCCCTCTGGCTAGGCCGTTTTCTTGAGTTTCGTGTTCTTCCGGATGAAGTCCGCCATGCGTTCCACGCCTTTGTGGATGGCCTCGTTGGAAGCGGCATAGCTGAAGCGCAGGTGCTGGCCTTCATTGGGCACGCGGGGACCGAAGTGGATGTCGGCCAGCACCGCCACACCGGCTTCGTTGAGCAGCCGCTTGCGGAACTCCTCTGAGTCCTTGGCGCCGATCATGGCGCAGGCCTCGCTGATATTCGGCCACACGTAGAACGCGCCGCCCGGCGATTTGCAAGTCACGCCCGGCACCTCGTTCAGCAGCCTTACGATCAGGCTGCGCCGCTCGCAGAAGCTCTCGCGCATTCTCTTGGCATCGTCCTGCGGGCCGGTGAGCGCTTCCACCGCCGCCCACTGGCTGATCTGAGAAGCGCAGGAATCGGTGTTGGTGACCCAGCGCGTGAACACCGGTGCAAGCATCTGGTTCGCGGCGAATCCCAGCCGCCAGCCGGTCATGGCCCAGGTCTTGGAAGCGCCATCGCAAATGATCGTGCGCTCCTGCATGCCGGCAAAATGCGTGAGCGACACGAATTCGCCCTCATAGCACAGCTGCGAATAGATCTCGTCCGCGAACACCCAGACCTGGGGATGCTTGCGCAGGATTTCGGCGATCGCCGCCATGTCGTGCTTGGGAATGATGCCGCCGGTCGGATTCTGCGGAGAGTTCAGAATCAGCAGCTTGGTCTTCGGCGTGATCTTCGACTCCAGCTCGTTCGGATCGAAGCTGAAATTGCGCGCCTCGTGCAGGTGGACGGCAACCGGTACCGCACCCATGGCGCGAATCTGCGATTCGTAGATCGGGAAGCCGGGATTGGGGTAGATCACTTCGTCGCCGCTCCCGTGGTCGGTGGTGGCGAGAATCGAATACATGATGAAAGGCTTGGCGCCGGCTCCGACCACCACGTCGTCGGCATCGATCTGGATGCCGCGGGTATGGCTCAGGTACTTCGCTGCCGCTTCGCGCAGTTCGAAAATGCCGGCTGAAGGCGTATAACCGTGCCTGCCCGCGTGAATCGCCTCGACCGCGGCTTCCTGGATATTCTTCGGCGTGTGGAAGTCCGGCTGACCGATGCAGAACGAGATGATGTCCTTGCCCGCGCGAAGCAGGTCGCTCACCTCGGCCAGCACGACGAAAGCGTTCTCGGTGCCCAGCTCGTTGGACCGGCGCGATATCGAAGGCATGATTCCGATTGCTCCCCCGGGAATTGAAAAAGGCGGGATTCGCGGCTCCGCGACCCGCCCGTAAGTCATTAATAGTGCTTAGCTTTATATCACGCGGTCGAATACAGGGTCAAACCACCTGTCCCATCGTCTTGAGGCCCGGGCGCGGGCGAGCGGCATGACCCAGGAAATCCTTCGCTTCTGGTTCGGTTCGAACGCCGATGACGCCGCTGCGGCCGCGGAGAAGTCCAGGCTGTGGTGGAGCAAGGATTCCGCGGTCGACGCGCAGATCAGGGAGCGATTCCAGGATCTGGTCGAAGCCGCGGGGCGCGGCGAGCTCACGCACTGGGCCGCTACCGCACACGGGCGACTGGCGCTTATCCTGCTGACCGATCAGTTCCCGCGCAACATCTATCGCGGGACGCCGCGGGCCTTCGCCTTCGATCCGGTGGCGCGGCTGCAGTGCCAGGAAGGCATCGCTGTGGGCGACGACCGGACGCTGCGACTCATCGAGCGGGTGTTTTTCTACCTGCCGCTCGAGCACTCCGAATCAGCCGAGGACCAGGCACAGTCCGTCGGGCTCTTCAGCGAGTTGGCAAACCGCGCACCGGCTGCGCAGCGCGCGCTGTTCGACGGCTTTCTCGATTACGCCGTGCGCCACCGCGACATCATCGAACGGTTCGGCCGATTTCCCCATCGCAACGCGATTCTCGGTCGCCCCTCCACGCCCGAAGAAATCGCGTTTCTTCGGACACCGGGATCATCGTTCTGATTCCGACATGCGGCGCTCTCCGCCAAGAGAAGACGCCCAAGGCGCCTTCCTCTCATGTCCATGCGACCGGGGCTACTTCGGCTGCGGCACGATGCGCAGGTAGGGCTTTGGCGCCTTCCAGCCGCCGGGAAACACCGTCTTCGCCTCCTCGTCGCTCACCGAGCCGGCGATGATCACCTCCTCGCCCTGTCTCCAGTTGACGGGCGTGGCCACCCGATGTTTGGCGGTCAGCTGGATCGAGTCGATCGCGCGCAGCACTTCGTCGAAGTTGCGCCCGGTTGTCATCGGGTAGTACAGGATCATCTTGATCTTCTTGTCCGGGCCGATCAGGAATACGCAGCGCACGGTCTGGTTGTCGGCGGGCGTGCGCGAGCCTGCGTCGCCGCTGGCGCTGGCCGGCAACATGTCATAGAGCTTGGCAATTCTCAGATCCGGATCGCCGATCATCGGGTAATTGGGCGCGACCCCCTGGGTCTCCTCGATGTCCCTGGCCCATTTGCGGTGGTCTTCCACCGAATCGACGCTCAGACCGATGATCTTGACATTGCGCTTGTCGAACTCCGACTTCACGCGCGCCATGTAGCCCAGCTCGGTGGTGCACACCGGAGTGAAATCCTTTGGGTGGGAGAACAGCATCGCCCAGCCGTTGCCGATCCATTCGTGAAACCGGACCGTTCCTTCGGTGGTTTCGGCCGTGAAGTCCGGCGCTTCATCTCCGATACGCAACGACATATTCATTCACCTCCAATAGGGTTATTGATGCCGGTCCCGGACTGGATGTCGCCGCACGCACCGCGGCAGGCATTGCTCTCGCCATCCAGTCGGGCGAAAGTCCCGCAAGAGAGGGGCGTTCATTCTACGCCGCGCGCTGTGCTGTGAGGAGCGATTCCGTTCTGCGTCGCGGTGACGCACCGCGCGTGTGCGCCGATGCGATAAGCTTGACCCATGTCACCGCGCATGCACGCGCTGCTCTGTCTGGCAGCGGCCACGGTCCTGCTGCCGCCGGGCGGCTCGGGACTGGCCGACAGTTTCCCGAACAGACCCATTCGCCTGGTCGTCCCTTATGCGGCAGGTACCACGGTGGACATCCGCGCGCGCCAGGTGGCGGAGCGGATCAGCGGTCCGCTCGGCGTTTCGGTACTCGTGGAGAACCGGCCGGGCGCAGGCGCAACCATTGGCGCGGCCTACGTGGCGAAATCGCCGCCGGACGGCTACACGCTGCTGGTTGGCAGCGTGGCAGAACAGGCGGTGGCCCCGGCGGTGCAGTCGAGCCTCCCTTACGATCCGCGCAGGGACTTTGCGCCGATTACCCAGTACGCGGAAACTGCGGCGATTCTGGTTGCAGACCCCGCCCTCGGAGTCGATTCGATGCGGGAGCTGATCGCGCTCGCCAAACGCAAACCGGGCGCGCTCACGATCGGTTCCTGGGGCAACGGCACGCTCAGCCATCTGCTCTGTTTCCAGCTCAACAAGGTCGCGGGCATCGAAATCGTCCACGTCCCCTACAAGAGCTCCAGCCAGGGATTGATCGACGTAGCCGGCGGCCGCTTGTCGCTGATGTGGGATTACCCGGTGTCCAGCGGCCCGCTGATCAAGGCGGGCAAGCTCAAGGCGCTGATGGTCATCGGCGAACAGCGGGTGGCGCCGCTGCCCGACGTACCCAGTGCGTCCGAGGTGGGCCTTGCGCAGATGCGACACAAGTCGTGGGGCGGATTCTTCGCGCCGGCGGGCACACCGAAGGACATCGTGGCGCGCCTGAATCGGGAGATCGTGCGCGCGCTGCGATCTGCCGAGATGGAGCGCATCCTCGCCGAGCAGGGCAGCCGGGTCGTCACCAATACGCCGGAGGCATTCGCCGCCTTCATTCGGCGCGAACAGGAGGCGCTCGCGGCGCTCGCCCGGGCAGCCGGCGTGCGCGTCGACTGAAGTAGGCCTAGGCCATGGACGCGTTCGGTGCCTTCGAGCACGAGGGCTGGCAGAAGGTCGCCACGACCTACGACGATGTCTTCGGTGAACTCACCGCACAGTGCATCCAGCCGCTGCTCGACGCGGCGGATGTGCGAGCAGGCAAGTCCCTGCTCGACGTGGCGAGCGGTCCCGGCCATCTGGCCGGCGCAGCTCAGGAGCGCGGCGCCATGGTCACCGGCATCGACTTTTCTTCCGCCATGGTTACGGAGGCAAGCCGGCGCTATCCGCGCGTGGTGTTCTGTGAAGGCCTTGCCGGACGGCTGCCCTTTGCCGATCGCAGTTTCGATGCCGTGACCATCGCCTTCGGCTTGCTGCACTTTCCGGATCCGGACAAGGCCCTCGCCGAAGCGCAGCGCGTGCTGCGACCGCAGGGAAGAGTCGCCTTCACGGTCTGGGCACAGGCGGACCGGGCGGTGGGCTTCGGGCTCGTCGCCGGGGCGGTCGAGCGATTGGGCAACCCGGCGGCGGGCTTGCCCGAAGGTCCGCCCTTTTTCCGCTTCAGCGATCCCGGCGAATGCCGCCGCACGCTGACCGGCCTGGGTTTCACCGACGTGAAGACGACAGAGATCGCCCAGACCTGGCGCTTTACTTCGGCGAGCGCGTGGATCGAAGGCGTGGCGCGGAGCACGGTTCGCACCGCGGCCCTGTTGCGCGCGCAGTCCGCCGAGGCCATGGCCGCAATTCGCGCGGCGCTCCTGGAAGCGGCGCTACCCTACGAGGCGAAAGACGGCGCAGTGGAATTGCCCATGCCCGCGGTGCTTGCCAGCGCCCGCAAGCCCTAGGCTGCCGTCACCGAGGAGCCTTCGTGTTTCGCTGCCACCCCGCTCAGCCCCTCACGACACCTTTCCGACGTCGGCACGCTTCCGCAGATGCACGACGGCCTCCCTGTCGCTGGCCGGGTCTGCTGCCAGCGCGATCAGGTGGCGCGCGACCTCGCGCGGCGTGATCCAGGCCGGGTCGACACTGCCGCCGTGAGCGCGGGTCGCGATGGTCGTCCAGACCATGAGTTCCTGGATGCGGATCGGCTGCCCCTTCGCCTCGGCGCGCAGGACCCTGGTCAACATCGCCTGGCCCGCCCCCGCGATCGATACCGGGCCGGAGTTCGGAATCGGGATTTCCGCCGAAGCTCCCCCGATCAGGAAGTAGAAGCCCGCGGGCTTCTTCAAGATCAGCGGGACGATCGCTTTCGCGGCAAGAAAGTGCGAAGTGAGCCGCTGCGCGATGACGGCATCGAAATCGTGCAACGCCGTCTGCAGCAGCGGCGGACCCTGCCACCAGCTTCCGATCGACGCGATGGCGCCGTCGATCGTCGCGCTCACCCCGCTCACGTCCCGCGCGAGGCGGGCAGCCTCTTCTTCCGAGCCGGCGCCCCCTGTAACGCCCTTCAGAGCCGCCGGACTTCCGAGTCGCGATCGGAGTTCTTCGAGCTTTTCGGGTGAGCGCGACGTAGCGATGACATTGGCTCCGGCCTCCAGGAACTCCTCGACCAGACCTTCGCCGACTCCGCCTGTCGCTCCAATGATCACCACGGTCCTGCCGCGCATGACGCACCTTGTCTCATCAGGTTCGAGATAGCGAACAAGCTATGCGAGCAAAGCCGCCGAGGCAACTGGCCCGAGAGCCGGCGCTGGCGGCTCAGGGTAACGGAGTGGCGGAAGGCCAGCGGCAGATGCGATTGCGGCCTTCGGCCTTTGCCCGGTAGAGCGCGGCGTCCGCCGCTTTCAGGACTTCACCCGGCGTGCTCTGATGCTCGTTGCGCTCGGCCACGCCGACGCTCACCGTGACCGAGGCCGGCGTGCGCGGCGCATCCGCCGGCATGGCGGCGCGGGCCTTGGGGCTGTCCCTCTCGACGCGGCGGCCCTCGCGAATCAGAAAACGGTAGTTCTCGATGTCGCGCCGCAGACTCTGCAATCGCGGCAGCACCTCGAGCAGCCGCCGCCCGGGAAACAGGAGCGCGAACTCCTCGCCCCCGTATCGATAGGCCTGACCGCCGCGGCCGGGGTGGCGCAGGCGCGAGGCGACCAACTTGAGCACCTGATCGCCCACGTCGTGCCCCCAGCGATCGTTGAACGACTTGAAATGATCGACGTCCACCATCGCGATGGTGTAGCGCCCGGCCAGACTCAGCATTCTCTCGTTCAGCGCTCGACGGCCGGGCAGGCCGGTCAGTTCGTCGTGAAAGGCCATCCGGTAGGAGTCCTGCAGGACACCCACCGTGATCATCCCGCCCGCGGCCGCGACGTAGATCGCCAGGCCTTCCGGCGCCGACAAGGCGGCGGAGGCGACGGCGAAAGCCACGATCGCCCCGCAGAACGCCGCGTCGATCGGCGCGTTGCGGATCGTCGCGTTCAGCCCGGTCACCAGCAACGCTAGCGCCGTGACCGGCAGGGCGAGCTGGGGCAGGCGCGCGTCCCAGAAGGATAGAGCGCCGAACAGTGGATAAAAGATCAGATCGGTGATCTCGGTCTGACGGTCCAGCAGCACCAGGACCAACAGACACTCGAAAAGGATGAGCGCGCCCCTTCGCAACCCGTAGACATTGAGCGCGCCGCGCTCCTGCACCAGCGAATACACCGCGATGTTGAGCGGCACGAGGATGGCCGCCGCGCCTCCCAACGTCCTGGCCACGAAACCGCTCGCTTCGCCATGCAGCAGGAAGCGAAGCACGGCGTAAGCCACGGCCAGCGACAGGATCGCGAACAGCGCGCGCCCGCGCCGGAAAGCGAGGCTGACCAATGCGCCCACGAAAAGCACGAGCGCCGGTCCGAACGCCCTGAGCGCGGAAAGCGCTCCGGGACGATCCGGAAGATGCTCCGCGAGCAGCAGCGCCAGTCCGAGTACGCCTGCTGGCGCGGCGAAGTTCAGAGCGGCGCGTGAGGCCGGGCTGGATGCGGACAGGTCTCGGGACGCACCATGGTGACCGATGATCACCATGCCGGCCCCTGGGTCATCCCGAGGGGCGCGGCTGTCCGTGACGGATGGCACGCCTCGGGGCCGCATTCCATCGAGCGCGTGGACGCGCGGGAATGCGGTTCGAGCGCTGGCTTCGCACGCATGGTCACTCCTCCGATCGCGCTGCGGCCGGTTTTCTGCTATCGGTCCTTTTGAGGCCGCAAATCCGGGCGCAAGTTCAGTGCCATTCGTCGACCCGCAAGGAAAGACTCAATACAACAAAGTTGTACTCACGCAGCGGGTATCGACCGGCGCTGCGCGCAGGCAGGGGACGTAGCCGAACGGCGACAATTGCCCCGCGGATTTCCGCAAGCGGACGCAGTCCGGAAAATTCCCGCCGGCTGCGGCCGCGCAGGCGCGAACCGCGGAGCGCCCGTACTGCCATGCATCATGCTCGATGCGTCGGGCCCATCTGAGCCGACAGCGTAGTCGAAGCGAGCTACGCAGACCGGACCCCTGTGAAACGGCCCGCCCGAGTGAAGTCTCGAGCGTCCACACCACCCGGTGTGCATCGATGGCTGACGCGCCGACCGATTCGCGCGCCCTCTTATTCGTCGATCTTGAAGAAGATCTCCTGGTCGGCCTGATAGGTCGTGCCGTCCTTCTTGAACTTGTACTGGCGCACGGCTTCGAGCACAGCCGCGTCGAACACGCCGGGCGGTTCGGACACGAGGATTTCGGCGTCGGTGACCGAGCCGTCGAGCGCAACGCGAAGCCGCACCTTCACCCGGCCCTGAATGTGTTGAGCCTCCGCTTCGGACGGGTACTTCGGTTTCACTTTCTTCACCGGCTTGACGTCGCGAAACACGGAAGGCAGCGGTGGCAGCTCGGGTGGAGCCTCCGGCTTCTTCTCTTCTTCCTTCGGCCTGGGCAGCGGCTTGGGTTCCGGCTTCGGCAGTTCGATCTTCGACGGTGCCTCGTCCGGCAACGGCTTCGGCGCTACGACGGCGATCGGATTACGCAGCGGCGCCGGGCGCTTGGGCTGTGGAACCCGCTCGGGCTTGGGCTTTTCCGGAGGCGGCAGCGCAACGGTCTCCGGCGGCTGCTCCAGCCGCACCGACACGACCGGAATGGGTGGCGGCTCGTAGAAAGCCAGAAAGGACCAGTCGACGCCGAAGACCAGAAAGGGAACGATCACCTCCAGACCGAGCGCGATCAATGCCGCCCGCCACCACGGCAAAGTCTGTTCGCTCAGATCTTCGGGCTGCGCCCACAGGGCACCGCGCACCGTCGAGGCCTGCCACATCAGGCGTGAGCGCCGCTCATTTCTTTTCGGCCCTGGCTGCGATACCCACCGAAGAGATGCCGGCCCCGCGAATCGCGTCCATCACGCCGAGCAGCACTTGCAGCGACGCCTCCTTGTCGCCGGCGAGAACGACGTCGACCACCCCATCCTTCTTCAGCTGCACCAGCCGGTTCTTCAACTCGTCGCTGCTGACTTTTCTTCCCTCCAGCACGATCTCGCCGGCGCGCGTGACCCCCACCGTCACCGTCGACTTCTTGATTTGCTGCGTGGTCCTGGAGCCCGGAATTTCCAGCGCAACACCGCTACCGGCGATCATGTTGAGCGAAATCACGACGAAAAAGACGAGCAGAAACATCATGATGTCGATCATCGGAATGACCTCGACCCTCGGCCGATCCGCCTCGAAATAGCCGGTGCGCACGTGCCGCTTCACTGGGTCCTCCGGTCGCGGATCGCCATCACGTTTCCGGCATGGGCCTCGCGTACCGGCACGCCCTGGTGCGCCGAGCCGCCGCCATAGAAGCGGTTGATCACCATTACCTTGAGCAGATCCATCTGATGCAGCGCCAGCCTCACGCGCTTGTTGAAGTCATTGAGGAACAGCACGGCGATGATGGCGATGAACAGGCCTGCGCCGGTGGCCACCAGTGCCTCGGCGATCCCTCCGGTCACCATCTGCGTGGCCGCCCCGCCGGCGCCCGTCGTGCCGAGCACGTCGAAGGCGTGAACCATGCCGATGATCGTGCCGAGCAAGCCCATCAACGGCGCCAGTGTGACCGAGGTGTCGAGTACCCAGACATAGCGGTCGATCTTCGGCAGCTGCCACATGATCGCCTCCTCTATGTGCCGGTCCATCGTGTCCGCGTCCTGGCCGCGCGAGGCCAGGGCCGCGGAGATGATCGAACGCTGCAGCGAGCCTTCGTAGTGCGCCGCGAGCTTCTCCAGCTTTTCAACGTTCTGATATTCGACCAGTTGCAGGTCGTGCTCCATCGCCAGGCCGGATTTCAGCACCCGGTGGAAGAAGTACGAGCGCTCGACGATCACGGCCAGCGTGACGAGCAGCAGCACGGCCATCAGCGGCAGCAGGCCGCCGGACATGACGCTCAGCTGTATCAGTTTCTCGAACATTGATCGTTTCCTATGACAATCCGGCTGGAGAAAAGCAAACCCAAAGAGCGAAACACGAGACACGAAGGCACGACGAAAGCAATCGAATCAGGCCACTGCAAGCACCTTGTTGGGCAGACTGCACGCAACCCCGGCCGTTACCGAAGGAGGAACACAGCACGGGGCCTGCTCGGTGGTGACCCAAGTCCCTGGTACATTCATTCTGCGCTTCACATTCTTCGTGTCGTCGTGTTTCGCTTTGCTGGTCTAGTTCTCGACAGGCGGGTAGAAGGGCATGCCGTAACGCTCCACGATGCGCTTGATCTCTCCGCTTTTCAGCATCTGCTGGAACGATTCGTCGATGAACTTCTTGAACTGCACTTCCTTCTCCTTGACTACCCAGGCGCTGTTCCAGCGCATCTCCGGTATCGGCACGTAGCCCTTCACCATCTCGAACTCCGCTTCCGGGTGTTCGAGTCTGGCCTGGGAGATCGAGCCAGACCAGATCATCGCCGCGTTGATCTCCCCGCGCACCATGGCGTCGATCACCTGGTAATTCTGGAAGAACGTGGTGTACGGGATGCCGTGCGCCTGCGCGTACTCCGCGACAGGCGAGTAGGCGGGCACGCCGACCTTGATGCCCATGGCCCTGGCATCCTCCAGCGTCCGCACGGACTTCGCCGGGCCCTGTGTCACCAGCACGAAGCCGGTGCTCATGAACGGACGCGTGAAGACAAGCCGGTTGCGCGGCATGTGATGATCGTCTCCGGTGATCGTGAGCCCCAGCACGATGTCGCAGACGCCCTTGTTGATCGAGCGATCGTACGCCGCTCCCGGCGCCCCCGGCCCGAAGCGCGTGGACATGTTGACCCACGCCATGTCGACCTGCCAGCCGTGCTTGGCGGCGATCGTCTTCAGCAGTTCGATCTCGATGCCCGCCGGCTCGTTCTTTCGCGCGGTGCGTGAAAAGGGCCAGAACCAGCCGTCGGCGCAGGCCAGGATGCGGCCCATCTTCTCCACCCGCGTCATCGCATCCACCTGCTTGAGTTCGTCGGGAACGGCGGTGGGCGGGTAGTCGCGGTAGCCGGACTGGTAGAGCCGGTCGGAAAGCGGGTCGAACACTTCGGGCGGTCGATAGCCGAGGCGCGGTTTGCGATTCTTGCCCCAGACGTATTCCGGTTCGAGCGCGAATACCTGATCCTCGGCCAGCACACGCCCGGGTCCCGGGGCGCCCACGGCCAGAATGAGCGCGAGGAGCGTGGCCCGTCGAAGGTATCGGAGCATCCGGGTATTCTCGAAATCGTCGTTCGGTCTTAGGCTGCGCGAGACAATGCTGCATGGCCGGCGTGGGATGACCACGTCGTCGCGAGCTTGTCCCGGGATTGGCTGCGACAAGGTGCCGAATGCGTGGCGGCGCCTGGAGTCGAACGGCGCAATGCTATAGCAAATCGACCCTCTTCGGCACGTGGCGACGGAGGCACGTACCCGCCTCACGAAAGGCGAACATCGGCTGTGTGGCCGCCGTGCCGTGGTCTAGCTCAGATCGCCCCGGATGGCCTTGACGAACATCTGCCGCATTTCGGCATGACCGACCGGCCGAGGGTTGCCGCCGGTGGATGGATCGTCCACCGCCATCGGCGTGAGCGTGTCGAGATCGGCTTCCTTCACCCCCAGCTCGGCCAACGTGTGCGCGATCCCGATTTCCTTCCTGAGCCGCAGTACCCAGTCGAGCACGGCCTGGAAACCCGGGTCCGGCAGGCCGAGATAACGCGCGAGCCGGGTCATCCGCTCCTCGATTGCTGGGCGGTTGAAGATCAGCACGTACGGCATGACCACGCCGTTGGTCTCGCCGTGATGGGTGTTGTAGAGCGCGCCCACGGGATGCGAGAGCGAGTGGATCGCGCCGAGACCCTTCTGAAAGGCGGTCGCGCCCATGCTCGCGGCGGCGAGCATGTGCGCGCGCGCCACCAGGTTCTTTCCATCTTGCACCGCGGCCGGCAGCCACTCCTTGATCAGCCGCATCGCTTCCACCGCGATGCCGTCCGCGAGCGGGTGGAATCCGGGTGCGCAATAGGCTTCCAGGTTGTGGGCCAGCGCGTCCATCCCGGTGGCCGCGGTGATCCGCGCGGGAAGTCCCACGGTCAACTCCGGATCGGCGATGACCACCGCCGGCATCATCCCGGGATGAAAGATGATCTTCTTGACGTGCGTCGCCTCGTCGAGGATCACCGCCGCGCGTCCCACTTCGGAGCCGGTTCCGGCCGTGGTCGGAACGGCGATCGTCCGGGCCATGCCCGAGACGTTGACCCGCTTGTACCAGTCCTCGCGGTCCTCGAAGTCCCACACCGGGCGCGTCTGCCCCACCATGAGTGCGATGGTCTTGCCGACGTCGAGCGCGCTGCCCCCGCCGAAGGCGATCACCCCGTCGCAGCCGCTCGCCCTGTAACAGGCCACGCCGTCCTCGACGTTGCGGCCGACCGGATTGGGACGGATGTCGGAGAACACCGCCTCGCCTAGGCCGGCGCGCTCGAGCGCGGCAAGCGCACGCTCGATCATCGGCAACTTGCGCAGTCCCGGATCGGTCACGAGCAGCGGACGTTTCATGCCCAGTTCCCTGCACACCGCGGGCAGTTCGGCGATGCGGCCCACGCCAAAGCGCACCGAGGTCGGATAGTTCCAGTTCCGGCTCAGCGATTTCGGATCGATCATCGGGGAATCTCAGGAAAAGGGCGAACCACCAGGTACAGCACGGCCGCCAGGAATACCCGGCAACAAAGCGAAAGACCACCCACGCGGACGCACAATGCGCGCACGACCGGCGAGGTCCTTGCAGTGGTGTAGCGCATCTTGCGTTGTTGCGTTGATAATTCCGGGTCTCCGGCCCGTGGATCTGCTTGACGTCCCTGGCGATGTGCCGGAAGCTACGTCCTGATGCGAAGGTGAAACGACTTCGGGCGGGTGAGCTGCTCGTAGCCCACCCGCGAGAGCGTACAGCCGCGGCCGGAATCCTTCACTCCAGTCCAGGCAAGCGCCGGATCCAGATAGTCGCAGCGGTTCAGGAACCAGGTTCCGGTCTCGACGCGATCGCCGATCGCGATCGCCGCTTGCGGATCCTCGGTCCAGACGGCAGCGGTGAGCCCATAGCGGCTGTCGTTCATCAGCGCGATCGCCTCTTCGTCGCTTTTCACTTTCATGATGCCGATCACCGGCGCGAAGCTCTCCTCGGTCATCAGGCGCATGCGGTGGTCGACGTCGACCAGCACCTGCGGGGCCATGTAAGGCGTGCCTTCGCGATCGGCGGGGAATTCCTTCGGATCGATCAGCGATCGCGCGCCCTGGGCGATCGCTTCCCTCACCTGCCCGCGCGCGAAGTCCGCGGCGCGTGCGCGCACCATCGGTCCGAGATTGATGTCCGGATCGAGCGGGTTGCCCAACCGATACGTGCGTGTCAGCGCCACGAACCCGTCGACGAACCGGTCGTAGATCTTCTCGTGCACGTAGATGCGCTCGATTGCGCAGCACGACTGCCCGGAGTTGAAGAACGACCCGTCGACCAGATTCTCGATCGCGTGCCGGAGGTTCGCGTCAGGCCGTACGTACGCCGGGTCCTTCCCGCCAAGTTCCAGGCCGGTGCCGACGAAACGCGCCGCGGCGGCGTTCTGCACCGCACGCCCGCCTTCGACCGATCCGGTGAAGGCCACGAAATCGACGAGCGGCGAAGCGATCATGCGCGCCACGTCATCGTGTGTGCAGTGAACGTACTGGAACACCCCTTCCGGCAATCCTGCCTCGCGGAAACATTCCGCATAGCGCTCGGCACACAGCGGCGTCTGGTTCGAGTGCTTGAGGATCACGGCATTGCCGGCCATGATCGCGGGTACCACCGAGTTCACGGACGTCAGGTAGGGGTAGTTCCAGGGCGCGAGGACCAGCACCACGCCCAGGGGTTCGCGCCGGATGAACCGTCGAAAACCCTCTTTGGGTCCTGCGTCGATCTCGGCCAGCGCTTCGGCCGCAATCGACACCATGTAGCGTGCCCGCTCCTCGAATCCGCGCACTTCCCCGGGCGACTGGCTGATCGGCCGCCCCATCTGCCAGGAGATTTCCTCGGCGATCGGCTGCTTCCTCGCGACGAAGGCGTCGATGAAGCGGGTCAGCGTCGCCGCGCGCTGTGCGAGCGGCACCAGCCGCCACTTGGCCTGGGCTGCCTTCGCGCGCTCCAGCGCCTGCTGGATTTGTGCGGCAGTGGCGAGCGGCCGCTCCACGTACACCCGGCCGTCAACCGGCGAAATCGTCCTCTGCAGGTCGCTCACGGGATTTCAAGTCGCGAACCACCGGGGCCCACCCGATCCGGGCAGCGCGCAGCACAGTCCCTGTCCCGCAACTTGCGCTCGGCACGGCTTGCAGCATAGGGGCAAGCGGCGCCTTGGTCGTGTCGATTCGGCATGCACTCTTGACGTTCTTGTCGCGCTGGGCGGTCTAGATGATCTCGAAGTAGCGAGCCAGCTCCCAGTCGGTGATCGCTTTGCGGAACTGGCGCTCTTCCCATTCGCGGGTTGCGGCGAAATGGTCGACGAAAGCGTCGCCGAACCATTGGCGTGCGGGCTTGGACGCCTTCAGGCGCTGGGCGGCCTCCCACAACGACGTCGGCAGCGCGCCCTTGGGCGAGGGCTTCTGGTCGTAGGCATTGCCCTCCACCGGCTTGCCGAGCGTCAAGCCGTTCTCGATCCCGTACAAGCCCGAGGCGAGCGCGGCCGCCAGCGCGATATAGGGATTGGCGTCCGCCGCTGCGATCCGGTACTCCACGCGCTGGCTCTTCTCGGAACCGGGAATTACGCGCAGCGCGCAAGTGCGGTTCTCCACGCCCCAGGTCGCATTGGTCGGGGCCCAGAAGCCGGGTACCAGCCGCGTGTAGGAGTTCACCGTGCTGGCCACCATGGCGAGCCACTCGGGCATGAGCGCCTGCTGGCCGGCGACGAACTGCTTCATCAGCTTGCTCATCCCGTGCGCATCCCGGGGGTCGTGGAACAGCGCCTTGCCCGCGCGTGACCTCAGCGAGACGTGAATGTGCCCGCTCTGTCCCGGATAGTCCGGCGACCACTTCGCCATGAAGGTCGCCATGCGATTGCGTTTTTGCGCGTGCACCTTGACGAAAGTCTTGAACAGGGCCGCCTTGTCCGCGGCTTCCAGCGCGCCGTCGACCGCGATCGCGGCTTCCAGCACGCCGGGACCGGTTTCCTCGTGCAAGCCCTCGAGCGGAAAGCGCATCTTCTCGCACAGATCGAGTGTCTCGAGGTAGTGGTCCGAATGCACGGAATTGCGGATCATCGAGTAGCCGAAGAAGCCCGGCGCCATCGGCTTCAGATCCCGGTAGTGCTTGGCACGCACCGAATCGGGAGTCTCGTCGAAGACGAAGTACTCGTACTCGAAACCGGCCTGCGCCTCGAAGCCCATGCTGCGCGCCCTGTCGATCACCTTGCGCAACACGCCGCGCGGGCAGATCGCCTCCCCCGCGTCCGCGAACTCGCCGAGGAAAAGCAGCATTCCGGGCTCGAATGGAAGGTCGCGGCAACTCTCCGGCAGGATGCGCACCGGCGCATCCGGGTAGCCCGTATGCCACCCCGTGTACTTGACGCAGTCGTAGAGCTGGTCGTTGGAGTCCCAGCCGAGCACGACGTCGCAGAACCCGAACCCCTTGTCCAGGGCGCTGAAGAATTTCTCGCGCGCCATGTACTTGCCGCGCATGATGCCGTCGATGTCGAACACGCCGACTTTGACGTGAGTGAGCTTGCGCTCGCCGACGATCTTCTTTGCGTCGGCGGCCGTCCTGACCTCGGAAGCTTTCATGGCGGCAGTTGCGCTCCGTCGTTTCGATCGCGGGCAGGATAACAAACATCCGGCCTCCGGCCGTGACCGGCCGGCGGCCGCAGTCCTAGAACTCCGCGCTCAGGCCTTGTCGATCCCGGCCGCCGCGCGCGCCTTGACGGCGAAGTCCTCTTCCGGCGAGTACACCAGGGTCTTGCGGCCGTACACCGCGAAGTACACGATGCCCGCCGCATACCAGATCGCCACCCCGATCACCCCGCCGCGATACGCCGGATCCTGGAACTGCATGTACAGGGTCACCGCCGCGATGAGAATCGTGATATAGGCACCCGCGAGTCCGAGCGGGCTGCGATACGGCCGCTCGATGTTGGGCAGGCGCATGCGCAGCATGATGAACGACAGGCCCTGCAGTCCGTAAGAGATCATCGCGCCGAATACGGCCATGTTGAGCAGTTGCGCGCCGATGAAGGCGCCCGCCGCCTCGCCCTTGATGAGGTAGACGGCCATCATCACGACGAAGCCGAGCACCGCGCCGGCGATCAACGCCACGTGCGGTACCTTGTGCTTGCCGTGGGTCAGCGACAGCCAGTGCGGGATATAGCCGGCGCGCGACAGCGAGTAGATCTGGCGCCCGAACGCGAAGATGATGGTGTGAAAGCTCGCGATCAGCCCGATCACCGCGCACAGCGACAGGATGTTGGCGGCTTCGGTGCCGTAAAGCGCGCGGAACCCGTCGAGCAGCGGCTCTCCCGAGCTGCCGAGGTAGAACGCGCCGCTCGCCGTTCCGTCGGATGACCTGACCGGAATGCTGGCGTTGAAGAAGGAGATCATGAACGCGGAAAAGACCAGCGTAGCGATCCCGAGCAGCAGGCCCTTGGGCATGTCCTTCTTCGGATCGTGTGACTCTTCCGCCGCCAGCGGCAGCTCCTCGATCGCCAGGTAGAGCCACACCGCGAAGGGCAACGCGGCCAGGATGCCGTTGATTCCCATCGGCAGAAACTCCCCGCCGCCTTCCGGCAACTCCACCGGCTTTCCGTCCGGTCCGACACCGATGTTCAGCGCCCAGCGCGAGAAGTCGACCTGCCCCGAGAAGATCGCACTCACCCAGAAGATCACGAGCACGGTGAGCGCCAGCAAAGTCACCAGCACCGACACCTTGAACGAGAGCTCGACGCCGAGCACGTTGAGGCCCACGAAGACCACGTACATCAGCACCCACCAGACCGGCTGGAACTGCGCCGGCGTGCCGAATATGCTGCCCAGGTAGGAGCCGATGAAGAACACGATCACCGCCGGCGTCAGCACGTATTCGATGTTCTCCGCCAGGCCGGTCACGTAGCCGCCCCAGGGGCCCATCGCACTGCGCGCGAACGAATAGGCGCCTCCGGTGTGCGGCAGGGCGGGCGACATCTCCGCCAGACAGAAGCACAGGCATACGTACATGATGCCGATGATGATCGCCGCCCAGAACAGACCGCCCCATCCCCCGGCGCCGATGCCGAAGTTCCAGCCCGAGAAGTGCCCGGAGATGACGGCGCCGACCCCCAACGCCCACAGCGACCAGACGCGGGCGTGACGTCTGAGTTCCCGCTTGGCGAAATACTCCGATCCGGCCTCGTGATATTCGACGCTACCGACCTTTTTCTTCTGCATGTTTCCCCCTGGATGACGCGATGTTGATCATCTGGGCGCGGTTACGACGCGCGCCCACACACCCTGGAGTCGCACCCGACGCAGCCGGATGCGGCATGGCAGCAGGCGCAGGCATGACAACGGCGTGACACGCGAACTGCCGCGCCGTGCGGCCAGCGCGGAGTATGGTGGATAAGGCCGGGACGGGCAACGGGGCGCGGCGATTCTGCCCTCTGGCCCGCCGAGACTTGCCTTTACAATCGGCGTGTTCTCCCCAGCCAGCCGATGGAGCCGCATGCCGCGCCGTGACAGACCGCTGATCGGGCTCACCACTTACGGTCGCACCAGCGACGGACGCTTCACCCTGCCGGCCGAATACGTGGATTGCGTGCGTCGCGCCGGCGCCGTTCCGGTACTGCTCGCGCCCGGGGAACCCCACTGGCAGGCCGTGCTCGGGGAGGTGGACGCGTTCATCCTGACCGGCGGAGGCGACGTGGACCCCGACCGCTATGGGGGGCGCCGGCATGAAACCAATTACGGGGTGGATTCGGAGCGAGACGCGCTCGAGCTGGCCGTGGCGCGCAGCATCATCGACACAGGCCTGCCGACGCTCGGAATCTGCCGCGGCGCGCAGATTCTCAACATCGTGCAGGGCGGCACGCTGATCGAGCACATTCCCGAAGAAGTCGGCGAGCGCGTCCTGCACCGGGCCCCCCCGCGCGAGCCGGTGCCGCATCCGATCGCAATCAAGCCGGGCTCGCGGCTCATGCGTATCTTCCAACGCACGCAGTGCGAGGTCACTTCCTGGCACCACCAGGCGCCGCGCAAGGTGGCCGACGGCTTCGAGGTCGTCGCCACGGCGCCGGACGGCATCGTCGAAGCCATCGAGATGCCGGATCACCCCTGGCTGGTCGCCGTTCAATGGCATCCCGAGCTTTCGGCCGCAGCCGATCCGTTGCAGCAGCGCCTGTTCGACGCGCTGGTGGAAGCGGCGCGCCAGCGATGAACCTGGAGCAGGCCCTTCCGCGCCTGTTACCCAAGGCCGTGGCCTGGGCCCAGGAGCAAGCCAGCCGGGCCCTGCGGCACGGCCAGCCGCTCGATGACGCCGGAAGGGCGCTGGCAAAGCAGGCCGGGGTCCGCGCTGGCGAGCGGGTTCGCGTGCGGGTGGTCGAATCCATCCCGCAGCCGGAAGACGCGGAACTGCGCGAAGCGGCGTTGCAGACCGGCCTGCTTGGCCCGGACACCGTCGGCCTCGCCCTGGGCTACGCTGTGCTCATCCGCCAGGGGTTCGAGAGCGAGGCGCTGCTCGCGCACGAACTGCGTCACGTCCATCAATACGAATGCTACGGATCGATCGAAGCCTTCCTGTCGGTGTATCTGCCGCAGATCGTGCAGTTCGGCTATGCCGATGCACCGCTGGAGGTCGATGCGCGCCTGCACCGGCCGTCCTGCTAGTTCCATGGTCGTGGGAACGCCTGCTCCCGGAGCGGCACGGCGCATGAGCGCGAGCGATCCGATCACGAATCCGGAGATCCGTCATGAAGATCGACCGCATCGACCATCTGGTCCTCACCGTGGCCGACGTCGAGCGCACCTGTGCGTTCTATTCGCGCGTGCTGGGAATGGAGGACGTCACTTTCGCCGAAGGCCGGCGCGCGCTCGCCTTCGGGCGCCAGAAGATCAATCTGCATCGCGCGGGCGCCGAGCATGTTCCGCATGCGCACCGACCCACACCCGGATCGGGCGACCTGTGCCTGATCGCCGCCGTGCCGCTGCAGCGGGTGATCGCTCATCTGCGGCGCTGCAGCGTGCAGATCGTCGAAGGGCCGGTCGCACGCATTGGCGCGCTGGGAAAGATGCGCTCGATCTACTTTCGCGATCCGGACCTGAACCTGATCGAAATCTCCGAATACTCCGAGGACGGCGCGTAGCGCGCAGCACCCGGCCGGATCCGGAAAGAATTGCGGCGATTGCGCACGGGCATTACTCTTTGCCCCATCCCGTGCGATCGAAAGGGCGTGCTCCCCGATGTCAGGCCGATTGTTCTTCGCCGCCACGCTGAGCGCCAGCCTCGCGCTGCTGAACGATCGCGCCGCCGGTCAGGGCCTGCAAGTCCGGCCGGGACTCTGGGAAGTGTCGATTTCCGGAATGGGCGAGCGCACGCAGTCGATCTGCCTGACGCCCGAGATGGTGCGGGACCTGCGCAATCTCAGCCGGCGCAGCGACCCCGCCAGCGACTGCCGGCCGTCGAAGGAAAGGGTGTCGGGCAACTCCCACAGCTTCGAGGTATCGTGCACCCGTCCGGTACGCTACAACGCCCGCATCCGCATCACGGTGAGCGGGACCGATCGCTTCGTCATGAGCCAGGATTTCACGACCGAGATCGAAGGCCGCGCGCGCAGCGGCTCGATGACCATGTCCTACCACCGTATAGGCGACTGCCGATGACCGGCGCGCGCGTGTCGTGTGCGCCGTCCTTTGCGGCCGAGCCTCGCCACTGAACGCAGAATCGCCGCGACCATGCCCTCGACCTCTGCCCTGCCCGCGTTCCTGATCGCGATCCGCGACTGGATCGACCGCAACATCCTGTCCCTGGGGCGCGAAATGCGGCTTTCGTATCTGCCGCCGCTCATGGTGTACCTCGCCTACGGCATCTCGGGACTGACCGCAATCGTGGGCACCTTCTATGTGAAGGAGCGCCTCGGCCTGTCCGCCGAGTTCCTCGCCGCCCTCGGTTTCTGGGCCATGCTGCCCTGGGCGCTGAAGATGCCGCTCGGTCATCTCGTGGATCTGATCTGGCGCTGGAAATCTCTGCTGGTCTACCTCGGCGCGAGCCTGATGGCGCTCAGCATCGGGATCATGATCGGCCTGCTGGGCCATACCGAAGCGATGCGCGCGATCGCCCCGATCGAGAGCTGGTACGTCGCGGCCGCCCTGCTTGCCCCGGTGGGTTACGTGCTGCAGGACGTCGTCGCCGACGCGATGACCGTCGAGGCGGTGCCGCGGAGCAACCCCGACGGCACGCCCATCGACGCGGCCCGGCGCAAGTCCATGCACACGACGATGCAGACCCTGGGGCGCGTGGCGATCATCGGCGGCGGGGTGCTGGTGTCGGTCGTCAACGTCTACGTGCTGCGCGACGCCGGGGCGCTGCCCGAAGCCGAGAAGGCACGCGTCTATCTGTTCATCTATCAGCTCGCGCTCGTCATTCCGGTGATCTCGGTGCTCGGAGTTCTGCTGGCAAGCGCGCTTCACCGGCGCCAGGTCTCCCGGCTCATCGCCCAGGGCCTGAGCCGCGCCCAGGCCGAGGCGCGCCTGAACGTCCACGCGCAGCGGCCTCCGGTCAACTGGTGGATTCTCGGCGGCGGCCTGGTGTTCGCCGCTCTCTCGCTCGGCGTGGGGCTGGGCAAGGTTCCGGGCGCCGAGGAGATCGTGTTCGTGATCTCGATGGCGATCGTGATCTTCCTCATCTGGCGCCTGACCCGAGAATTGGAGCCGGAGGCGCGTAACGTGCTCGTGGGCACCGCGATCGTCGTGTTCGTGTTCCGGGCCATGCCCGGCCCGGGCGCGGGGTCGACCTGGTGGATGATCGACGTGCTCGGCTTCGACCAGCAGTTCCTCGCCACGCTCTCGCTCATCGGCTCGGTGCTCACCCTGTTCGGCATGTTCATCTTCCGCCGCTTCATGGCGGAGCGCTCGATCGCCTACGTGGTGGGCTTTCTCACCGTCGCCGGGACGATCCTGGCGCTGCCCATCGTCGGCATGTACTACGGGTTGCACGAGTGGACCGCCGCGCACACCAACGGCGTGGTGGACGCACGCTTCATCGCGCTGATCGACACCGCGCTCGAATCGCCGCTCGGACAGATCGCGATGATTCCCATGCTCGCCTGGATCGCCAACTCCGCGCCGGACAAGCTCAAGGCCACCTTCTTCGCGGTGATGGCCTCCTTCACCAACCTCGCGCTGTCCGCGGCCCAGCTCGGCACCAAATATCTGAACCAGGTCTTCACGGTCACACGCGAGGTCAGGGACCACGCGACCGGAGCCGTCAAGGTGCCGGCCGACTACAGCGAGCTCGGTACTCTGCTCATCATCGTCACGGTGATCGGTCTCGTGCTTCCCTTCGCGGCGATTGTCTTCGTCAAGTTGAGCCGCTTCCGCAACGCCTGACCGCCTTGCTGACCGGCCTGTCGTTGCTCGCCTCGCTTTCGGTCTTCGCCGCGCAGACCACGGGCGGCGAGCCCGGCGATCTGGAAGAGACAGTCTGCGGCGCGATCAAGGAGCCGTTCGTTTTCGCAGTGTGGAGCCTTGCCGCGGGCAGGCCGCGCCCGGATGCGGCGGCCACGGTGGCCGGCGCCACGGTCGAGGCCTTTTCGCATCGGACTCGGGACGGGCGCACGCTGCGCGGCTATCGGCTGCGCGCCGATCGGCCTGTCGCGCCGCGGGGTTTCATCCTGGTTGCGCAGGGCAACGCCATGCTGGCGGATCAACTGCTCGACGCGCTGGCACCGTTCACCTCGGCGCTTCATGTGGTGCACGTGCTCGATTTCCGCGGCTACGGCAACTCCGAGGGCAGGCGGCGGCTCAAAGCGATCGTCTCCGACTATCGGGAGATCTTCGCAGCCCTGCGCGCGGACTACCCCGGCGAAGCCCTGCTCTACGGCATCTCCTTCGGCGGCATCGTGCTGTCCAACGTCATCGGCGCGGGCGCGCGCTTCGACCGCGCGGTGATCGATTCCTCGCCGAGCCGCCTCTCGCCTTACGGGTGTCCGGAACGGTACGATCCGGTGAACAATCTTCCACCGGACGCCTCCCGCATGCTGATCGTCCGAGGAGAAAAAGACCGGGTGGTCCCGGCCGCCGACTCGCGCGAGCTGGCGGAGGTGGCGCGGTTGCGCGGCGCGCAGGTCGTCACTTCACCGGACTTCGGCCATCCATTCATGGATACCGACGCAGCGATTCACGCGCGCCGCCAGAACCTGATCCGTTCCTTTCTGCTCGACGGTGCTCGTTGACAGGGAGCCGCGCATCGGCTTCGTCCTCCGCCTGGCCCCGGTTACTTGAATTCGTGCAGCGCGATGCGATTCTTGGCGATGAAATCCCAGTCGTACTCGACGCCGAGCCCCGGCCCTGTAGGCACCGGCACGCAGCCGTCCTTGCCAACCGCTTCCAACTGGTCCGAGTAGCCGCACTTGTATACCGGCGGCACGGCGTTCGGGGTGCCCGGTCCCACCAGCGCCATCTCGTAGTAGTTGGTGTTGCGGATCGCGGACATGCAATGGCGGTGCGCCGGGCCGCAAGCGTGGATCTCGGCGTCGATGCCGAAGGACTCGGCCAGGTGCGCGATCTTCATGCAGCCCGTGATCCCCATGTCGTATTCGGGATCGACGCGCAGGAAGTCGGTGCCGCCGGCCACGAGGAAATCCGCCTTCGGCTCCACGCCACGGACATGCTCGGTCTGAAGCAGCGGGGTCTTGATCATCTCGCGCAGCTTCTTGTGCGCGAATGCCGAGGTGCCGCTGTCGCGGAACGGGTCTTCGTACCAGAAACAATCGGCTTCGTCGCACGCACGGCCGACGTAGAGCGCATCGGCGAAGGTCCGCAACTGGCAGGCCGGATCGAGCATCAGCTCCATGCGGTCGCCCACGCGGCTGCGCACGTACAGCACGTTTTCGGCTTCCTCGCGCTTGTCGCCTTCGTTCCAGCCGTGGATCTTGAAGGCGCGGTATCCCATCTCGTAGCACTGCACCGCGAAGTCGCCGTAGGCCTCCTTGGAGGACAGCACACCGTTGCGATCGCCCATGTAGGTACTGGCGTAGGCGGGCAGGCGCTTGCGATAGCCGCCGAGCAGTTCGCTCACCGCGGCATTGAGCTTCTTGCCGGCAAGATCCCAGAGCGCGATGTCGAGGGGGCCGTGGCCCATATGGTCGAACTGGCGCGCCTCGCGCTTGATGTCGTCGTAGATGCCTTCGCGCTCTTCGGCTTCGCGCCCGATGAGACAAGGCGCCAGCATCAACGTCTGGCCGAGCGCCGAGGGCGAACCAACCCAGTGTGTGACGTACTCCCCACGCAGGCCGTTGTCGGTCATGATCGCCACCGCGTACTTGGTCAGGCGGGTCGTCGCACCTTTCTTGCAGCCCAGCGCCCCGATTCCGCCGCCGCCCGCCGCGCCGAGATTTTTTGCGTCGAACTGAAAGACGTGCACCTCTACTTTGTCGATGCGGCTCATCCTCTCTCCTCTGGTCGCGGCCGGTCTGAATGTCGGGCGGTATGCTATCAGCGCGCAACCGCGAAAGAAAAGCCGGGTCGAGCCATGCATCCGACAATGACCGAGCACCACGGGAGCCAACGGGCACCCTGTGAAATCCGTAGCGAGAGTCTTCCCGATCAGCGTCTTCCGCTTCATGAGCGAGGGCAGACTCGAGGTCCCGGCAATCAGGCCTGACCGCCCTGCCTGCTGGGGGTGGTCGTCCGCTTGCGCGCACACCGATGAGCGCCGAGCACGTCGTCATCGCCGCGCGGCGGAGTCGGCGGTATGCTAACGCCCGGCACCCGAACAAGAGCAAAGGAGCAGAGGCCATGGAACTGCTGAAACGCTGGATCGCCCTGGGCGGCGCGCTGCTGGCGCTCGGGCTTGCGTGGGACTGCGCACGGGCGGACGCGGTGCAGGAGATCGAGCGCGTCGAGGACCAGCGCTACGAAGCGATGATCAAGGCAGACTGGGGCGCGTTCGCCGGCATGCTGGCCGAGGAGTTCCTCTATCACCAGCCGAGCGGCAGGGTGTCGGACAAGCAGGCCTACGTCGCCTATGCGTCGACCGGCGACATCAAGATCAAGAAGGCCGAGCGCTACGACGTGAAGATCCACGTCTACGGCGACGTGGCGACCGCGATGGGCTCCACGCGGCTGGACATCGAACAGAAGGGCGAGCCGCGCGCAGTGGATCTGCGCTATCTGAACGTGTGGGTCAAGCGCGACGGCCGCTGGCAGCTCGCGGCGCGCCAGTCGGCCTTCAAGCAGTAGAACGAGCGCGCCGCCGGGACCGCGTATGCATGTTGCCGTCTCCGGCGGGCGATGGTTGACGCGGGAGCTGCACCGGCAACGCCGGGGGCGCTGATCGCGGCACCCGCCGCTGTCACGGGACGACACCAATGGGATCGCAACTCATCGACATTTCGCATGTCATCCAGCTCGCGGTAGCGCCGGTGTTCCTGCTCACCGCCATCGGCACGATCCTCACGGCGCTGAACAGCCGCCTCGGACGCATCGTCGATCGCCGCCGCGTCGTGGAGGAAAAACTTCAGGGCCTGCCGCCCGATCAGGGCGACAAGGCCCGTGCCTGCGTCTCGGAGCTGCAAGTCCTCGCGCGCCGCATCCGGCTCATCTATCAGGCGATGGTCTTTTCGGTGATGAGCGGCATCCTGATCTGCCTGGTGGTGGCCACCGCATTCCTCGGCGTGTTCATCCGCTTCGATCTGTCGGAGACCGTCGGCGTCATGTTCGCGCTGGCCATGTTCTCGCTGATCGGCGCGCTGGCGATGTTCCTGAGGGAAGTGTTTCTCGCCATCGAGGCCGGCAGGCACGCGATCATGCTCAAGGGGTTGACTCAACCCTGAGGGACGCCATGCCCGCCCGGCTCGCGCGAATTCTCGTGGCCGCCTTTGCTCTCTTGGCCACGGTGCTGTTCGCCGCGCTGGCCATGGAAGGCGTCGTCGGCTTCGGTGCCGGCGAAAAGGACTTCTTTTTCGCGCTGCCCCTGCTGCCGTTCTGGCTCGTGTTGCTCATCGCGAATCCGATCCCCAGGTGGCGCAAGGTGCCGCCGGGGCGCGTCACGCTGCTCCGTGCGCTGGTGTCGGCCCGCGCGGTCGCCGTGGCACGGGCTGTGCCGTTCGCGCTGATCTTCATTCGCGGCGGCGCGCACTGAGCGTCTCCCGGGCTTGCCAGACGCTCCCGAACAGGCTCATATTTCACCCCGCAACCAGCAGCCGCGGGCGACCGCGGCGGTGCAGTAGTGCAATGGAATCATCGCGTCCACGTGGGAGGAAGAACCATGAGCACTGCACAAGCCTCCGGGCCAGCCGTCGCCCTCGGACATCTACCCCCGCTGCAACTGGCCACGATGCCCGTGTTTGCGGGCGTCTTTGCTTACCTGGGTCCCGGTATTCTCTGGGCCGCGCTGGCGCAAGGTTCCGGCGAGCTGATCTGGTGGCCTTATCTGACCGCCAAGTACGGGGCGGCGTTTCTCGGCCTGCTGATTCCGGCCGCGCTGCTGCAGTACTGGCTCAACATCGAGTTGTGCCGCTACACCGTGCTCACCGGGGAAACGCCGATGACCGGCTTTACCCGCATCGGCCGCTGGTTCGCCTGGCTGTGCTGGATTGGTGTCTTCATCGAAAACATCTGGTTCGGCGCCTATGCGGCCGCCGGAGGCACGGCGCTCGCCGCGCTCACCGGCTTCCCGGAAGGCTGGACGCCGCGCGGACAGTCTCTGTTCTGGGGCTACCTCACCATTGGCCTCTATCTTCTCGCCCTGGTATTCAGCCGGGTGGCCTACACCCTGGTGGAGAAATTCTCGATGATCGTGGTGATCATCACGATGGGAGGCATCATCTTCGCGATCTTCCAGGAGCCGGTGCTCGCGGTGACGGGCGAATTCTTCTCCGCGCTCGTTCCCCACTACACGCCGGTGAGCGCGATCCCCAACTGGGACCCGAAGGATATCAACACGGTGGTCACCAGTATCGCCTTCGCCGGCGCCGGCGGCTTCGGCCAGCTGTTCATCGCCTACTGGATGCGCGACAAGGGCGTGGGCATGGGCGCCAAGGTCGGCCGCGTCACCTCGCCGATCACCGGCCAGCCCGAAGCGATCCCCGCCACCGGATTCGCGATGGCCGATACCGAGGAGAACAAGAAGAACTACAAAGGCTGGGTGCGCTACGTCAGCACCGAGAACTTCATCGGCGTGGCCCTGAACCTGATCACCACCATCATCATGTGCTGGCTCGCCTGGGCGCTGCTCATGCCGAAGGGCATCGTTCCGAGCGGCTGGGAGATCGCGGTCGTGCAGTCGGCCTTCTTCGAGGTGGCGTGGGGTCCGGTCGGGAAGGCTTTGTTCCTGATCGTGGCCGCCGCGTTCCTGTGCGACGCCTGGCTGCAGTTGACCGACGGGTTCTCGCGCATCCAGGCCGACTTCTTCTACCACAACATTCCCGGCGCGCAGAAGCTGCATTTCCGCAGCTGGTACTACATCTTCGTGGCGATCTTCACGGTGCTGACGGTCGTGACGATGGCGCTCGCGCAGCCGGGTCAGTTGATCGTGATCCGCGGCGTGGTGGCCTTCCTTGCCATGGCCATCATCTGCCCGGCCATCGTCTACCTGAACTACGTGATGCTGCCGCGCGTCTTCCCGAAGTGGATCAAGCCGCATCCCGTCACGCGGGCGCTGATGCTGCTGGTGACGCTCGCCTATATGACGATGGCCATCGCTTACCTCTACCTCAACCGCGCGCAGCTCGCCTCGCTGATCTTCGGCGGATAACGGGAGGCCGGCGCCCCGGTTGCGCCCGCGCGCGCAGCCGCCGGCGCCGTGCCCCGTTCGCTTGGACCGGCGCGCCGGTCCCTTCCAGAGCCCCGCGGTCGCATCTGCGCACGCCTGTGCGCGCTTGTAACCGCGCGCCCCGCCCCTAAATAAGGACGCATGGAAGTGTCGAACGCGCGCGGCGTGCTGCGTCGCACGCCGGACGCCGCGCGTGAAGACAGGACGCGAGGTTCCAGGCGATGAATACGGAAACGTCGATTGCCGTTGCGAACGATCCGCAGTGGCAGCGCGCGCTCGCCGGCGACCGGCAGGCCTTCTGGGCGATCGTCGAACCCCATCTCGCGGAGATGCTGCAGGCCGCGGGGCGCGACATCCGCTATCACGAGTCGCTCGGCCAGCTCGGCCCGCAAGATCTGGCGCCCGAGGAGCTGGTCGGCGAAACCCTGATCCGTGCCTGGCACGGACGGCATCACCGGCCGCGCCGGCTCAGCCTGCGCGCCTGGCTGCTGGGCAGCCAGCACCGCGTGCTGCAATGGATCGTCGCGCGCGAGCAGCGCCTGCGCCAGATCTGGAGCGTGTCGCTCGAATCGGCCCCGCCCAGGGAGCCGGTCATCTACGACGACGACGCATCCTACTGGGAGTGGCATCAGCCCGACGACTTCGTCCGCTGGGAAGACCTCATTCCCGGCGATGTGCCCGCTCCGGAGGAATTCATCGCGCTGGAGGAAGCGCCGCTCGACCAGCTCGACGCACAGGCACGCCAGGCGCTGCTGTTGCGTTTCGAGCACCGGCTCGCGGTCGCGGAGATCGCCTACATCCTGCGCCTGCCGGTCGAACAGACGCGGCGGCTGATCGGCGAGCTGCGCACCGAAGCGCGCAGCGCCACCGCCAGGGAGTGAGCGCATGGCAACGCCGCTCATCGATGCGCCCGAACGGCTCACGCCGGAAAAGCGCGAGCGCATCCATCGCATCCTCGAGCAACGCCTCGACGAACCCGAGTACAGGCTGCTTACGCCCGCGCACCTGAAGGCGCTCGCCAACCTGCGTGCCTCCGGCGCGCCGATCGTCAGCGTGTACCTGCGGCTCACACCCGAGCGACGCGAGCGGAGGGCCTGGGCAATCGTCTACAAGGATCTCGCCAAGGCCTGTCTCGCCCGGATCGAGGACAGGCGCATGCGCCAGGCCGTGGCCGACGAACTGGCGCGGGTCGAACAGGCGGCCGCCGAGCGGCTGCCGGAACTGGGCCGCGGCGCCGCTTTCTTCGTTTGCGAGCCACTGGGGCTGTGGCGCCAGATCACGCTGCCGGTCGCGCTCGACGATCGGGTCGTGGCCGATTCCCGGCCCTGTATCCGTCCATTGGTGAGCACGCGCGACGAGCACGATCGCTTCGTGATCGCGCTCTTGTCCCAGGAGCGCAGCCGCTTCTTCATCAGCCAGATCGGTGTGGTCGATGAAGTGCTCGACGTCAAGGGCGAACGGCTGCGCGGCCTCGTGACCGACTGGATACCGCCTCAGGAGCGCGAACGCATCGAACGGCACATGGTTCAGGCCGAGGTCAAAGCGCTGGCGCAGATCGCCGCCCTGGTCTGCGCCCAGTTCGCCGCGCGCTACCTGCTGCTGGCGGGCAGCCCGCGGTTGCGTGCGGCACTGGTTCAAGAGTTGCCGAAACCTGTCCAGTTCCGCTTCGGCGGCGATTTCGACGTGGAGCTCCAGGCGCGCGCGTCGGAGGTCGCAGCCGCGGCAGCGCCCCTGCAGCACCGGATCGAGGCGCGCGAGGAAACGATGACCGTCGACCGTTTGCGCGACGCGGTGCCGCATGGCGGCGTGCTCGGGCTGGATGACACGATCGACGCACTCAATCAGCGCCGCGCGATGAAGCTCGTGGTGGATGAAGAATACCGCGCTGCGGGCGGTCAATGCCCGCGTTGCCGGATGCTGGCGTCACACGCGCAGCCGAATTGCCCGGCGTGTGGCGCGGTCCTTGTCGGCGTCGACGACTTTGTCGACCTCGCACTGGAGCGCGCGCTCGACCAGGGCGCCGCGATCGAGATCGTGCGCAGCGCGCAAGCTCGCGCCTGGCTGCGCGAACTGGCGCCCATCGGGGCGCTGACCCGGTTCTGATCCGCCGCGCGACGGCGCGCGCCCGAGCCATGGGAGGCGATCGTCCACAAGACGCCTCTCTTCTCCAAAACGAGCGGTCTTCATCGGTCCGCGATCTCGTCGTAGCCGCGACCGAGGAACTGCACCAGACAGAAACCGTGACCGAACGGGTCGGCCATGAGCGCGAGCTTGCCCCATTTGTGGATGGCGACCGGCTTTTCCAGGCGTGCGCCGGCCACAACCGCCTTCTCGACGGCACTGTCGATGTCGCCGACGACAAAGTCCAGATGCGTCGGCGTCCAATGACGCTCGTAGGCTCTTGTCTGCGAACTCGCGTCCGATGCGACCGTCCCCGCCTTCTTCACCAGCAGATAAATCGGCGCCGGGCCTCCGAGCATCTCCGCACCGAACGCTCCAAAGCGGCGTCCGACGCGCAATCCGAAGGCGTTGCTGTAGAAACGCACGGCCTTTTCGAGATCGTCGACATCGATATTGACGAGGAAATCCATACCGCTTCCGCTCCGCCCTTGTTCAACCGGATTCGCAACGCACTCGGCCGGTCCGAACCCTTCCGTCACCACCCGCCCGAATTCGCGCGCAGCCTCGCAGCCGACGACTCGGACTTTCAGATCCGTGGTCGCTTCCAGCGAGCCGTCACACGGCCGGCAGAACTTCATCCAGGCTTAGCCTCGTGCAAAGCCGCGCCTTTCAAGCCAGGTCGCCGCTCCGATAACCCGCATCTCGATCGCGTGCGCCTTGCGAACCGGTTCGGGAGCCACCCGATACAGGTCGATGCATGCCTGGAATTCGGCATTCTCGAGTGCCGCAAGGTCGTACGGGGTCATTCGCTTGTGCCCCGGAGGCCGCGCAGCCGATCGCTACCCGGACCTGCCAACTCGCGCATCGCTGACGGCCTGAGCGGTCTCCTGCATTTCTATGTAGCCCGCCAGACCGCCCACGCAAGACACAGCCAACCCGCAAGGAACGCAAGTCCGCCGAACGGCGTGATAGCGCCGAGCCAGCGCGCACCGGTCAGGCTGAGGAGATAGAGATTGCCGGAGAAGAGCAGCGTCCCGGCGACGAACAACCATCCACCCGCCGCCAGAACCGGGCCGGGCCAGCGCGTCTGCGCCCACGCCACCGCAAGCAGCGCCAGCGCATGATACATCTGGTACCGCACGCCGATCTCAAAGGTCGCGAGCAGTTCCGGGCCCACCCGGCCCTTCAGCCCGTGCGACGCAAACGCGCCGAGGGCCACGCCAAGAAAGGCGGAGAGGCTTCCGAGAATGAAGAACAGTCGGTCCATTCAGTGTCTGTTTGCGCGCGACGTCGCGCTGCCGGCCGCCCCGCAGTGCCGCGCTCTATCCGGATGGCTCCAGCGCGAGCGTAGCTCGCGCCGGGCCTCATAGTGGTTAGCTGGTGATTCGATCGAAGGCGCCTCGGATGAAAGCCGGTGGTCAGCGTGGTGTCTGGCGTGACGCGAACGCAATGAATTCGTCGAGCGGCAGCGGTCTGCTGATGAGGTAGCCTTGCATCTCGTCGCAGCCGGCCTGCGCAAGAAAGCGTGCCTGCGCCTCGGTCTCGACGCCCTCGGCGACGCATCGCATGCCAAGCGAGCGGGCGAGCGAAACGACAGCGCGGACCAGCTCGGCGCTCTTGGGGTCATCCAGCACGGCGGTGACGAATGAGCGGTCGATCTTCACTGACTGGGCGGGGATTCTCGCGAGATAGGCGAGAGACGAATAACCGGTGCCGAAATCGTCTATCACGAGCGAGAAACCCAGGGCGCGCGCAGCTTCGAGCTTGGCAAGCGCCGACTGGATGTCCTGCATGGCGACCGACTCGGTGATCTCCAGTTCGATCGCACCGGGGCCCGGGTCGCTTCCGGCGGCGCGCGCGGCGGCAGCCGCGAAATCGGGCTCGCGCAACTGCACCGCCGACACGTTGACCGCAATGCGGAATCCGGCAAGACCCGCGCCGGCGATTGCGGCCGCGTCCGCGGCGGCCTGGCCGATCGCCCAGGCGCCCGCCGCGAGGATGAGGCGCGTTTCCTCCAGCAGCGGGATGAATTCGACGGGCGGGAGGAGCCCGCGCTCCGGATCCTGCCAGCGCATGAGCGCCTCCGCGCCGGTGAGCGCGCGCGTGCGCGTATCCACCTTGGGCTGGTAGTGCAGCCGCAGCTCGCGGTTCTCGATCGCGCGCCGCAGGCGTGTCTCGAGCCCGAGCCGGCCGCGAACGGACCTGTCGCTCTCCGGATCATGCAACCGATAGCTGTCGCCGTGTTTCTTGGCCTCGGCGAGCGCGATTTCCGCGCTCTGATAAAGCGCCTCGGCGCTGGCGCCGTCCTGCGGATAGATGGCGATGCCGGCGCGCACGGCCAGCGCGGCCGTCTCGGCGCCCACGGCGAACTGCTCGACGAAGCACTCCGCGGCGATGCGCTCGTAGGCGCGCACGGCGTCTTCCTCATTGGCGAGCCGAGGGACGATGGCGGCGAACTGGTCGCCACCGGTCCTCGAGAGCAGGGAGGGGTCGAGCGTGCGCTCCAGCCGCTCGCCGATGGCTCGCAGCACTTCGTCGCCGGCGTGCCGGCCCTGCGCGGCATTGACGTGCCGGAAACCGGCAACATCGAGGATGAGCAGGGCGAGGCTTCCGCCCGCCCGGCCAGCCCCGCCGACATGCTGGGCCAGGCGGTCCAAAAACAACGTCCGGTTGGCCAGCCGGGTGAGCGTGTTGTAGTAGCTGAGGTAGTTGAGCCTCTCTTCCTTGTCGATGTGGTCGAGGGCGAAGGCGATGTCGCCCGCGATTTCCTCGAGGAGCCTCATCTCCTCGCGGTCGAAGGCGTGGTGGTCGGACGCATGCAGGGCGAGCACGCCGCGCGCTTCGCCGGCGACGACGAGCGGGAGCATCGCGAACGCGCGCACGCGGCGCGCGAGGAGTTCCCCCCGGAAAGGCATGTCCGGCGCCGTGGCAACGTCGCCCACCACGACCGCCTGGCCGGTCAATACCGCGCGCGCCGCGGGGCCGGGGCTTTGCGTTTCCGCGCTCAAGGACAGGCGATCGCCGGCCTTTTCGAGCAAGTCGCCCACCGCGCCGGCCGAGGCGGCGGGAACGATCCGCGTCCGCTCGCGATCGACGAGCCCGATCCAGGCCAGCGGATAGCCGCCCGGATCCACCGCGATGCGGCAGGCCTCCTCGACCAGCGCTTTGCGGTCGCGGGTGCGCACGATGAGGGCGTTGATCCTGCTCAGGACGCTCTGGACCCGGGCCAAGCGCGCCACCCGCGCCTCGGCGCGATTGGCCGCGCGCGCGAGAAACCAGAGCAGCACGACGATCAGAATCAGCCCGGCGACGGCGTGAATGCCGACGCCGAACGAGGTTGGGTACCAGCCCAGGCGTTCCCCTTGGAGGCGAAGCAGCGCGAGCACGGGCAGCATGACGAAGATGGCGAGCGCCAGGCGCCGCGCGAGTCGGGCGCTGCTGGTGTCGGCCGCGAATTCCTTCATCCAGCCGCGGCCGGGCCGTGCCGCCAGTATGCCGAGGGCGAGAGCGAGGAGACCGGTCGCGGCGTTGAGCGACATGGCGGAGAATGCGCGCACGCGATAGAGCGCTTCGACATCGAGGAGGTAGCCCATCAGGGCGACGAGCGCGACCGCCCCGATCGCGGCGGCGAGCAACTGGGCGGCGCGCGCGGCGTTTTCCGACGGAAGCGCGAGCAGCGGGATCGAAACGCCCGCCAGAACGAACGCAACAGCGGTCCCGGGCGACATGCGGCCAAGGTCGGTCGTCTGGATCGCTCCCAGCGCTTCGCGGAACAGGATCTCATCGATGCCCGCGTTCCAGCCGAAGAGGTCCTGCGCGAGCGTGACCGCGCCGGCTAGCGCCACGAAGCCGGCGAGAGCGAGCGCGCCGTAAGAGACTCGTGCCGGCCAGCGCGCGCGCGCAAGAAGCAGGGCAGCCCCGGAAAGCACGAAGCAGGCGGCGGCATTCGCCTTCATGGTCACGTAACCGGGCACGACGCTCATGAGCAGCGGAAGATCGAACGTCCAGCCCGCCAGCGCCAGCAAGCCGACCGCGATGCAAAAGGCCCCAGCGAGTCGCGAACCCGCCGCGAACTGACGCTCAACCGGCGACAGGGCGGCAGTCACAGGTCCTGCTCCTGGGAACGCGCATCAGGCAATGGCATCGGCTCAGGTATCCGCCCACAACAAGTGCCGGAGGTTGCATTCCGGGCCATCCGTTGCCGGCTAAACGCCCCGCGTAACCGGCCGATGAGGGCCAACGGCCGGAGGGAACCCAACAGCAGCGCTGTTGGGTCCGGTTCACGGCGTGGTTAGCCAGCGGTGAGGACCGCCCTACGAACGGACTGCGGCAGGGCAATGGGAATGAAAAACATGCTTTCGGATACAGATGGTTTCTCCCCGACTCATCGATTACCCGGATTTGCTTGTGCTTCTCGGCAACAAGACCCGAAAGCGCGACGTAGATTCTGCGCTTCTCTAACGAGGCGGCGTAGCCCTCAATCTTCACACACAACCAAGTGGCGAGATGGCAACGTTCTGCTCATGAAGGCATGCCTTCACAACAGGCGCTTGATCTCGAATTCTTTTTTTTTTCCTATCACAGCGGCCTCGCACCAATGAACCTCGGCGATGTGGATCGCACCATCGGCGAGGCGCACACGTGCAATCCCTTTGCGTTTTCGCCACCGGCCGCGCCCGTATAACTTGCGCAGGGGCGCAGCCGACCGCAACGCATCGTGACAGTTCAGATCTGCCGTGTAAAACAGTGCGATACGCCGCGGGCTAACGAAGCTGTATAGAAAGTCTCCCGAGATATTGCTCCTGTCATGTGCGTGCCGCAAGATCGGCCCATCGCCACTCCGTGGCAAGGCGCGATGGCCCGCTACAAGACGATCGATACCTCTGCGAGAGGTCTGCCTGTCGATTTGCCCTGCCAGCTGCTTCCCGGCACCTTCGAACACGCGCTGAATCATCTGCTCGATCATGAACGCGATCTCTCCGGGCTGGATGATCGGGTCTGCAACGAGGGCCACTGGCGCCCCGGCCTACCCGCCTGCCGTCCTGCTCAAGCTGATCCTCTTTGGCTACTCCCGGGGCATCGTCAGCAGCCGCGAGATCGAGCGTGCATGCCTGCAGAATGTCGTATTCATTGCCCTGTCCGGAGAGCGCGCCCCGCACTTCACCACCCTGACCGCCTTCGTCCGGACGCTGGGTGAGGAGATCGCCAACATCTTCACCCAGGTCCAGGGGCTCAGCGGGCGGGGAAATATCGGGTCAGACTCTGAGGTCTCCCCTCAAATTCCCAGCGCCGGGTGAGGCTGCCATAGGTGTCTTCTCACTGCGTTGATCTCACCCGGTGGAAATGCTCCCAGTCTCCTTCGCACGATCTGCAAGGCGAGACTGATCGCCGAGAGCACCGGGCGCGAGCGCCGCGTGTTGCTCTGGAACTGAAACTGCAGTTGTCTGGCCTTGGCGGCTTCGCCGATCAAGCGCAGGACGTACAAGGCCAGAGTGGCAATCAGCAACAGCACGCGCAAGCGCTGTCTTTGTTTCGATCGGCAGGCAGATAAACCCAAGCCGAAGCGTTGGCTCTTCAGGTCGCGGAAGGCCTCCTCGATCTGCATGCGCTGGGCGTAAAGCGCTACCACGGCCTGTGCGCTCAAATGCGAGAGCGAAGGCGAGCAGGCCAGCAGCCACGGCTCGCGCTGCGAGCGCGCCTGTTTCAGGCTGTGATAGGAGCGAACCGCCTTGCCCAGCACGCTCCTCTTGTGCCGTCCTCGGCGGGGACGCTTGATGATCACCAAGTCACAGAGCAGCGGGTTGGAGCGCACGTACTGGTAGCGGCCCAGCGCCTGCGCCACCGCGCTCGCCTTGGCGTAGAGCGCCTTGCAGCCAAACCAGTGCCCGCTGCCGGGCGCACTTACCATGTCGCGATTGCGAATGCGCCCGATCCAGCACCAGCCCATGGCATTGACCAACTGGAACCAGCGGCTGCGAAAGCCGGCATCGGTGATCATGATCGGCCGGCAGCCCGACGGCAGCATCGCCCCGAGCCGGGCAAGAAAGCGCTTGTGCACCCCGCGGGTGCCCGCACGCGAGAGCGGATGCACCTCCTCGTACAGCCTCACGCTGCGACCCTCCAGCGCCATCGAGGCGCGCAGCAACTGCCAGCTGCGATCAGGACTCAAGTCCGACCAATCCACAATAATGAGCGGGATCTTGACTGCACCGAGGCAGTCCCGTGCCAGCGCCTCATAGACCTCGGCCACTTCGAGGTGCAGCGCGCCGTTGCCCAGAAGACGATCAACTCGTTTGATGTTGTGCTTCACACCCGCCGCACCGCAAAGCCCCCGGCCCAGATCGCTCAACGCCAAGCGACTGCCCGAAACGGCCGCGTGCACCGCGGCCAACAGACTGTTTAGCCGCTTGCGGTGCACCTGCGGGCAACTCAGAGCAAGCCTGCGGTGTAACATCGACAACGCATGCATGGCGGGCTCTCCTTCGCAGTTTGGTCGCTACGAAAGAGACACTAAACCTGCCATGCATGTCTTGTTTTTGCGCGCACACTAACGTCTAACGCCCTGAACAGCAAACTGTATTTGAGGGGAGACCTCAGAGTCTGACCC
>DATMAN010000028.1 GCA_035560005.1 Burkholderiales bacterium
CCGCCACTGCTGCCCTCAGGCGGGTACCGCCTCGAGGCGGGTAGGCGGGCTGATGTCCGACAATCGCGTTTTCTTCAAGAGCGCCGAATTCACGATCACGGACAGCGAGCTCAGGGCCATCGCCGCCGCGGCGATGATCGGATTGAGAAGGCCCAGGGCCGCGATCGGAACGCCGATGCTGTTGTATATGAACGCCCAGAACAGATTCTGTTTGATCTTCGTCATGGTCGCGCGCGACAGCCGGATGGCCGCGATCACGTCGCGCACATCGTTGCGGATCAGGATGATGCCGCCGGTTTCCTTGGCCACGTCGGAGCCCGATCCGATCGCAATCCCGATATCGGCCGTGGCCAGTGCAGGCGCGTCGTTGACCCCGTCGCCTACCATCGCCACCGACTTGCCCTGCTTCTGGAGGTCGCGGATGACCTGCGCCTTGGATTCCGGAAGCACCTCGGCGATGACTTCGGTGATGCCGAGCTGCCGGGCGATGGCCTCCGCGGTGCGCCGGTTGTCGCCGGTGAGCATTACTACTTCCACGCCTTCGCGCTTGAGCGCGGCAACGGCATCTTTCGCTTCCGGTTTCAACGTGTCGGCGACCGCAATGATCCCGCTGAGCTCACGGTCGCAGGCGACCAGCATCGCGGTCTTGCCGTCCGATTCCAGGCGTTGCATCGCCGCTTCGGCGCTGGAGATGTCGATGCCCTCGCGCGAGAACAAACGCCGATTGCCCAGCACGACGTTGCAGCCCCGCGCGTGACCGCGAATGCCGTGCCCCGGGAGAGCTTCGAAACGCTCGATCTGCGGCAGATCGATCCCCCGATGGCGGGCGGCCCGCACGATGGCCTCGCCCAGTGGATGCTCGGAACCCGATTCCAATGCCGCGGCCAGACACAGCACGTCATGTTCCGGCCTGGTGGACAGGACCACAATGTCGGTGACCTCCGGCTCGCCTTTGGTCAGCGTGCCGGTCTTGTCGAAGACCACGGTGGTGAGCTTCTGCACCCGCTCGAGGACTTCGCCCCCGCGGATCAGGATGCCGGCTTCCGCGCCTTTGCCGACCCCGACCATCAGTGCGGCCGGCGTGGCGATGCCCAGCGCGCAAGGACAGGCGATGATCAGTACCGCGATGAAGGCGAGCAGCCCCTGCGGAAAGTTGCCGGCGATCCACCATCCGAAAAAGGCGATGAAGGCAACGGCGACGACCGCGGGCACGAAATAGGCAGTGACGCGGTCCGCGATGCGCTGGATCTGCGCGCTGCTCGCCTGCGCTTCCTCGACCATCCTGATGATATGGGCGAGCGCGGTGTCCGCACCGACTTGGGTGGTCCTGAAGCGCAACAGGCCGGTGCGGTTGAAGGTCCCTCCGATGACTTCGGAGCCGGCGGCCTTTTCCACCGGCATCGATTCGCCGGTCAGCATCGATTCGTCCACCGACGAGGCACCGTCGATTACGACCCCGTCGGTGGGAATCTTTTCCCCGGGGCGCACCACAACGATCTCACCCACCATCAGCGACTCCGCGGGTACCTCCATCTCGGTACCGTCACGGATGACGTGCGCAATTGCGGGCTTGAGATCGAGCAGCTTGCGCACGGCAGCGGAAGAGCGTTTCTTGATCAGCTCTTCCATGTACTTGCCCAGCAGCACGAAGGCGATGATCACCGCCGAGACCTCGAAGTAGACGTCGCGTTCCTCGACCTTCACCGGCAGGATCTCGGGGAAGAAGAGTACCGCGACGCTGTAGAAGTAGGCTACGCTGGTGCCCAGCGCGATCAGGAAGTCCATGTTGATGCTCAGGGTGCGGATCGCACTCCAGGCACCCTTGTAGAAGCTCCAGCCGCCGATGAATTGCACCGGGGTGACCAGCAGGAACAGCCACATCCCCCACGTGAACCAGGGCAGGGCGGGGATCGGCGCCCAAGTCACGATGGTCGCGCCGGCGGCGAGCGCGAGAAATGCTCCTGCGCGCAGGATGGCGAGCGCAAGCACGCCGGTGAGCGCGATCATCACCCGCGTGCGCATCGACTTCAGCTCCTGCTCGGGCGACTCGAAGGTGCGCTGGCAGCCCACGCTGCAGAAGTAGTAGGAGCGCCCGCCGCGCTCGGAGTTTAGGGCGGTCGCCTTGTCTACCATCATTCCGCAGATCGGGTCCTTGGCGAGGTCTTTGGCCCGCCTTACCTCACCGGCTGGAGTGGCTGAGAAGGGTGTCGCAGTTACGTGTCCAGGCCCGTGATCCCCGTGATGACGGTGGACGCGTTCATGCTCCGCGTGCGGCTCGGGAACGGGTCCGCGTCCCGCGTACTTGTCGGGACGGGCCTTGAACTTGGCGGCGCAGTGCGCGGAACAGAAGAAGTAGCGCTTGCCGCCCCACTCGGCGCTGGCCGCCGCGCCGGACTCGTCCACTTGCATGCCACAGACGGGATCGATTGCCATGTTCAGCTCCGTGAAAAGCGTCTACGCCTCAATCGCTCGCCGGCGATGATGTAGCCCTGGACATGCCTCGGGGCGGTGAGGCTAGGCGTCCGTCAGCTTCTCCTTTCGCTCCTCATACTCCTGGGTCGAAATTTCCCCGGCCGCATAGCGGCGGTCGAGGACCTCGCGCGCGCTTTCTCCACGCTCGCGCCGCTGGCCGGCCGATAGCAGCAGGTAGATGATCGCGACCACCACAACGAGCCAGAACGACCACCAGAACGCGTGCATCCCGAAGAACCAGAAATTTTCCCCCATCATCCTTGCCTCCGTTTGTCCGAACTTACAGCCTGACGCGCCGGTCACTGCCGGGCTCGCGCCTTTCCCCGTTGCTGGTCCGGATCGCGCCATCCGTGCCCAGTTTTGCGCCAGCCAGTCCTCCAGTTCGTAACAGGGAGTGAAGCCCCGGCGCTGCGCCAGGAAGTGGGCGGCTTGCGCGATCATCGTGTGGCGCCGTTCGTCGTGCGCCTTGCGCACGGTCGATGCAGCATGACCCGACGGACATCACCGCTCGTTCAGGACGCCAGACTTACAACCGCAGGCGGGAAGTGCTCAGGTAGGGGGAAGGCCGGCACGAGGCGGTTGCAGCAGAGGAACTTGCGCCGCGCTTTCCACGGGGCTGGTCGCCATAACGGTAGCGGGTGCAACGTCGGCGAGCGGTATCACTGCGCACGGTATCGAATCTCGGGCCGGACCCAAACCGGCGGGAACGCTCAGCCCGTCACAGCGGCAAGCGCCCGGCGCCTTCCCGCCCGGCTTGTGCGCTGTGCTCACCAGGCTCGTGATCCGCGGCATGGTCGTGCGATGTCGCGCCTGCGGTGCCCTCCCCGCGCGCTCCATGCGAGAGCATGGGTTCCGATACGCGGCTTCGTTCCGTCCGGTGTTCGCTCCCCGGGATGGCGGTCGTCGGTTTCTTCGCGGTTGCCGCGGTGTTGCTGTTCTCCGAGCACCGTCTGCACGCGCTGG